>JACCZH010000428.1 GCA_013696045.1 Chloroflexia bacterium | reverse complement strand
GAGCATCTCGCCTGGTTGCAGCCATCCATAGGTCTCGACCGCGCGTTGCGTGATGTAGGCAAGCACGGCGTATGCGCCACCGAAGGTAACAGTCGCTGTTTGACTGAAGAAGACCCCTTGTGTAACGAAGATGTGACCGGCGCCGAGGATTGCTACCAGGATTGCGAGCGGCCCAAGCCAGAGGGTAAGGAAGATTGATGCGGTGCGCAAGGTGTGGCTCACAGGAGGTCTCGATTGGGCAACGATCTCATCGCGAAATATCGGACCTTCGTTGGGCTTCTCTCCAGCAACTGGGATTGCGCTCGGCTTGATGACATAGAACCACTCTTCCCAGATTTTCCCACCGGCATAGCCGATGACGCCCGCCGTGAGGACGATGAGCGGGAAAGGAATAGCGAAGAAGAAGATGGCAATAAACGATAGTGCCGCGATGCTCGCCATCACATAGTTTTTCAGCGCCCGCCGCCCAATGCGGATCACGGCTTCCACGACCACGGCAACAACGGCCGCCTGGAGACCGAAGAACAACCCTTCAACAATGTCAACGTCCTGGTAGGTGACGTAGATAAAACTCAGCGCCAGAATCGAGACAAATCCCGGTATGACGAAAAGGATACCGGCAACGAGTCCACCGAGAAATCTGTGGAGCATCCAACCAATATAGATAGCGAGTTGCTGGGCTTCGGGCCCCGGAAGCAGCATGCAAAAGTTAAGTGCGTGGAGAAAGCGATTCTCGCTAATCCAGCGTTTCTGTTCGACCAGAATACGATGCATGACCGCGATTTGACCGGCTGGTCCGCCGAAACTCAACAATGCGATTTTTGTCCACACCCAGAACGCTTCGCGAAACGTCACCGTGCGCGACTCTGCACTCACCTTCGGATTCTTGACAACCATTACTCGACTGATCTCCTGCACACGGAAGCTCAGGCTCCGTCACGGGCCGGCACGTTCTTCGGGATTGCTCGCCGCTCGCCGGATGATATCGTAACATGGAATGTCACACACGTTAGATGTTTATAGTGTGACACTGAGTGATTGTGGGGGCCCAGCTCGACAATCCGGCGCTGCGGTAGCAAGATTGACCGGTAGAAGGATGCATGCATCTGGCTGAGTCCGCACGATTTCGATCCCACGTTGCCTCAAGAGATGAGTAATGCCGGAACGTGCCTGGAGCATGGATGCCGTAGAGAGTTGCTCGGCTTACACATGGGCGGTAGATGATGGCGCAGATGGCTGAAACAGAGAAAACAACGACAGGCTGGTTGCTGCTTATCTACACGGTCCCGGCTGAGCCGTCCCGCACGCGCGCATTTATCTGGCGTGAGCTGAAGAAGGTCGGCGCTATTTCCATACGTGATGGAGTGTGGGCATTACCGGAGAGCAAGGCCACTTCCGTGGCCTTTCGAAGAATTGCCGCAAAGGTCCAAGAGTTTGATGGTGAAGCCACGTTGGCCGAAGGCGCCAGCATCGACGCAGAACGGGTCGAAGCGATCAGATCGGCGTCCCAGACGGCGCGAACCGCTGAGTACGAGGAACTTGCTCGTGAGGCCGAGCACTTTCTCGGGCATGTGCAGCGTGAGAGCGAGCATCGAAACTTCAACTTCGCTGAGATGGAGGAGTTGGAGCAAGACCTCGGTAAACTCCGGAACTGGAGAGACCAGGTTAAGGCCCGCGATTACTTCGGCGTGGAGGGACGCGGGCGAGCCGCAGATTTGTTAGCGCGGTGCGAGAGTGCATTGACCGTATTCCTTGACGAGGCCTTCAGCCAGGAGGATGGCACGCAATGAGGTGGTTCACCCGCCAAAACGCGCATATCGACCGCACAGCCTGCCCGTGGCTTATCCGGAAGTTCATCGATCCGGACGCCGAATTCCTCTTCGTCCCCAGCGACACCGATCCCGCTACGCTCGATGGGCACACCTTCGATATGCGGGATGCCGAGTACAGCCACGAAGACGGAAAGTGCACCTTTCAAGTCATGCTTGAGCGCCATCAGCTGACTGACGATCCTGCGCTGGTCGAAATGGGTCGCATTATTGTCGACGCGGATGTGCCGCCCCGGAGAACCAAGCGTCCGGAGTCAGCCGGACTGGATGCCCTGATTTCTGGGTACCAGCGCTCGGTGCCTGATGACGGCGAGAAGTTGCGGCTCACCGCATCGCTGTATGATGCGCTCTATGCGTATTGTCAGGTTAAGGTTACCGATCGATCCCCTACTCGGTTGGGCACACCACGCCCACGGCTGAGTTATCACCGGCGCGTCGCCAAACACTTCGAGGAAAATGGATCATAGGGATCTGCATTTGGAGAAGAGCGACATTATATACACCCGGTTTGCCTGCATGGACCTGAACGAGGGCGGATGTAATTCGTCCCTACGAAATGGTGGGCCTTTCAACGATGACGAGGGCGGGATAGGTCAGATTGGCCGTCGTTGAATCGTCCGCGGATAGCACCAATATATCCTGGAAGCGCAACCTCTACGCGCTCTGGATCGCGCAACTCCTCACCATCGTCGGGTTCAGCCTGAGAGCCCCATTCCTGCCATTCTTCCTCGACGATCTCGGGGCCAACACCTTCGCAAGCCAGGCCATCTGGTCGGGTGTTATCAACGCCGGCGGGGCGCTGGTCATGGCAGTTTCCGCCCCGGTGTGGGGCATCATTGCCGACCGCTTTGGCCGCAAGCCGATGGTTTTGCGGGCCATGTTCTTTGGCGCTTTTACGATCGGCTTGATGAGCCTGGCGACGAACCCATGGCACCTGCTGATCCTGCGCTTTTTCGAGGGCGCCTTTACCGGCACGGTCGCCGCTTCAACCACCCTGGTCGCCAGCACAACCCCAAAACGCAGCATGGGCTTTGCGCTGGGCATGATGCAGACCGCTGTCTTTACCGGCGCATCGATCGGGCCCCTTTTCGGCGGTCTCCTGGCCGATTACATCGGGTTCCGTCCCACATTCATCGCCGCTGGCTCGATGCTCTTTATCGGAGGAATCATCGTTTTGCTACTGGTGCATGAAGATTTCACGCCACCCAAACGCGGCAAGGACGGCGGGGCTTCCAACGGACCCGGGCTGCGGACGCTGCTCTTTGGCGGCGCGATGATCGGCATGGTGGCCGTCATGTTTGCTTTACGCACCTCGACCAGCGCCATCCAGCCGATCATGCCGCTCTACGTTCAGCAGCTCACCTCAGCGACCGGTTCGATCGCGACGCTCTCTGGTCTGACTCTGGGAGTCGCCGGCGTCACTAGCGCCATTGCCGCCGTCATGCTCGGCAGGCTGGCGGACAGGATCGGCCACAAGGTCATTCTCATCAGCTCGACGGTGGCCGTCGGGCTACTCTATCTTCCGATGGCTATTGCGCAGTCACCATTTCAATTAATTGTTATGAACGGGTTGCTTGGCGTCGCGGCTGGCGGGGTGATGCCGAGCGCCAACGCGATCGTCGCCAATCTCACGCCAAGCCAACGACGGGGCGCTGTGTATGGGTTCCTGGCGGCCGCCACATCGGTCGGCGGATTCGTCGGACCACTGGGCGGCGCCGGGCTGGCGGCCGCGGTGGATATTCGCTACGTCTTTGTGGTGACCGGGTTGTTAATGCTGTTGGCCGGGCTCTGGGTGTTCCATATCATTCGCTCCGGGGCAGATATTGAGGGAGTGGAAGAGGATTAGAGAGCTCAGGCATGGTTGCGCAGCGACAGCTCACACGTGCGTGCGTCACCCTCACCCATGTCCGCGGTCAGGGAACCAGCGTAGAGCACACGGTCGGCCAGAACGGTCAAGAGCGACAAGGTCGCTTCAAAGAGCGTTCGCTCGCCGCGCACAATGAGCTGCAAACCGCGGGGGCTAACGTCCAGCACTACCTGGAGTCCGGTTGATGACGCATGTTCAGCGCCGGAACATACGGTAAGCGCACCGACAGCGCCTCGACTCTCATTCGCGCGGCCCATCCCGCTAAGCTCTAACCGTGGACGCCCATAGCCACGATGCTGCCCGGACAAGCGAGTCAGAACCTCCGGCCGCACTCCCGGCCGTTCGTGGCACTCAATCCTCCAGGCCACATCACCATGCTGGTCGTCACCGTTTGCGATCGTGCCGCCCGCTATCTGGAACTGTCGCAGGCACTCCTCGGCAATCTCCCGGCCAACTACGATATAGCCAGCTTCCAGCAAGCGTGTGGCCAACACCATGCCAACCTGGCCAACATTGTTGAGTAAAACTCTATGAATGGTGGAGCGTGGAGGAGCAGACTGCTCCGACCGGCGCGGAGCCATGCCGTAGGCTGTTTCTCGTTCTCCGACCATGCCTTACCTTCCAGACCGTTCGTCCACGATGGACCACTCGTTGCTGCCAGCCACCCGCACCGTTGCGGAATCGCCAAGCAGAGTCCTCAATGCTGTCTCAATTGCTATGCGGCATCTACTGTGGATCAAACGGGCAGCCAACGCGGTCGGCGCGCCGATAACAATGTGACCGTCAGCGTTCTGGCCAAGCGGGAGCGCCCCACGCAGCCGCGCCAGATCGTCCGCGCTGATTTCTGTTGCGGCCTCACTCAATACCGCTCTCCACAACTGCCGCCCCTGTTCGGCGTCGGCGGCGGAAATATTGATCGTTTCGGGTCGAGGCGGAGTACTGGCAAGTGGCTCGTCGTCAGCAACGGCTGCCACAAGCTGGACCGTAACCGGTTTACCAATATGGCGCTCCAGATGGCGCTCGAGCAATGGCCGGTATTCGGCCGCTAGCTTCTCTGTCGCCCCGGCACTCACCTGAACAGTAACGATGCCGCGCTGATAACCGGCAATACAACTTCCAGCAAAGAGCCGCTGGTGGCTATACGCGTCAAGCACCCGGCTCAGATCATCAAGCACCGCTTGCCAAACCTTTAGCGGGTTGCGCCGCAGCGGAAGGTGGACCGGGTCGGCCCTCACAATGTTCTGTGCATCCGGTTCCCCTGGGGCTGCTTGCGGGGACTGCGGCAGGTCTAGTTGTGGCCGATCTCCGGCAGCCGCCCAGCGGTTGATGATTTCCCGGACACGCTTTGGCGCGACGAAGGCTGAGCCCGACGAAACTGCTTCGCGTAGGGCGGCGGCGACCCAGTCTGCCCCGTTTTCATCGCGGGCTCGAGCAACAGGACCGGCATCTCGTTCCAGCTCGGCAAGGAGCACACGTTCAAGGGGACTGGCGCGGCGGTCGTTAGCGGCTTCGAAGAGGGAAACGACCAGTGGACTTGGATCGACCAGCGGTCCCCCCGGGCCGGAGTCAACCAGATTCCGCTCTGCCGCTGCGAGGCTTTCTCGTTCAGCAGCGGGTCGTTGCCCAGACGGTAGAGCGACGGATCGGTTGTCCAACCCATCTTGTCCAGCGTTTGCAGAGCGGTCTGTTTGATAGTGTTCAACATCCGCCGCCGAACGGATGTCCGCTTCTGCTCCTTCGGGCGATGGCTGCGAAGGACGTGCGTCGTCGTCATTGTCTCGATCATGTGATGTTGCTCCAGTTGTTGTGGTGGTAGTTGTAGAAATCTCTTGGTGATACGTAGCGTTGCTCCGTGCAACAACGCTCGCCGGACCAGTGTTGGTCTCTTCAGCACTGCTGTCGTCTCCGCCCTGTAAACCAGTGTTGGTCTCTTCAACATCGGTCTCTAAACCTGTGTTGCCCGTGGCAACATCGTTATTTCGAGAGGTCAAGCCATCGTTGGTTGATGCAACAGAGGTTGCAGCCAGCCCATGTTCGCCGCCCGTGCGTTCGGTATTGGGCAACGTATCATTCTCTAAATGACCAGCGGTCATTAAAGGACCAAAAAGGGTCGGATGCTCGGTGTCCGGTGTGTTTGTCTCGTCATCTTTGGCGGCGGGGTTGGGTGAGCCAGCTTGCTTGCCACGCGCTTTGTGCCCGGCTCGGGTGCGGGCGCTTGCGCGGGCCTCAATTTTGGACGTCTTGTCCGTTAGGGCTTGCCAGGTAGGATCGTTGGCCACCTCGGACAGGATCTGATGCCAGACGTTATCGCGGTCGATCGGCGCGAAGCGGTTTGAGAAGATCCGTTTGAGATAACGGAACACTGCCGCGTCACGGCTGGCCAACTCCGCGACCTTCAGGACGTCGGACGTGCACAGTTCGATGCCTTCCGGCCGATCCTTCACCCGGTAGAGGTTATGCGGAACCTTCCACTTGCGGCCCTGCGGATCGGTCCTCAGCACCATCTCTTTGCGGATTTCGATCAAATCCAGCGCCACCAGAATCTTGTTGATCGTAATCAGCTCAGAGCGGTCTTCTCCATAGAAGTCTCCCTCGGATTGCTGGCTGGGGAAGGCGTAGCCGCGGGTTGCCGACTGCTCGCGCCGGTCTGTCCAGACCGTGTAGGAGTTGAGCAGTCCGACGCCCTTGAGCCCGATGAGCGGTGCATACTGGGTGACGATTCCGTTCCAGTGCCAGTACCAGCCGCGCTGGCGGGTGTCGGCGCCGGCGCGCTTCGGATCGGCGCTCGCGCTGGCACTAATCTGGTTGGCTGTTTCCTGGCTTGAGGATACCGGAAGCCCATTTTGCGCGCTCGACCGATCGCCTGGCGGCGTCGCCTGGCCAGCGCTAGAGGTGTTCGGTTCCGCCTGATCGGGCGGTTCGTGGGCCGGTCGTCGTTTAGACATAACCCTCAGCATAGCGGCGGCTGCAGTCCGCCGATAGCGACACGACTCTTCCACGCTCAGAATAGCACGGAACTATCCTCAACTCAAGTGTTCACAGACGTGGCTAGTATGAAGAAGACTTTGAAGACGCTTGACGCATACAAGAGCCCGGTGTGCCACAATCGTCAAAGGCATGTGCTCGCATGGGTGGTGCTGTGTGCGAGCACGCTATCATTGCCGGGTGGAGACGCTCTGGCAGGAGTGTCCCCGCCGATATTGTGGACTTGACGAATCCAGGACACTTGAAGATAATATGAGCGTGAATGTGTCAAGTAGGATACTTGAGGATTGTATAGTGTGGCAGTCAACCTGAGCGAAGCCGGGCGGCATCTGGGTGTGAGTCGAACGGGTCAGCCATGACACACGGAATGTTGAAGAAGATCCGTTCGACCCCGCTGTGCTGCGCTCAGGATGACATGAGGAAAGGCTGTGCTGCGCTCAGGATGTCCAAAGACGGCCGATGATCCCGCAATTGTAGAGGAATAGTCTGATGGACAACGAGTTGACGCTGCCGTACCGCACGGACTGGCGCGAGATGAGCCGGGTGCTTGAGTATTCCAAAGGTAAGGGCGCCGACCGCTCGACGCTGGATGCGCGCTTTGGTGGCGGCGAGAGCCTGCGGGAAACCCTTAACGCGCTTGAGCAGCTCCAGCTTATTGACCGTGACGACACCGGCGATGTGCGGCTCACCCCGTTT
Organism: Chloroflexia bacterium; assembly: GCA_013696045.1. Classification (GTDB taxonomy): domain Bacteria; phylum Chloroflexota; class Chloroflexia; order Thermomicrobiales; family CFX8; genus JACCZH01. The sequence goes on along the minus strand of JACCZH010000428.1, from coordinate 1,303 downwards.
GGGGACAAGTTGGCCTATGCTCCTAACGAGTCCGAGCGCCGGTTGGTGTTGATCGAAGCGTTACTCGGCTATCGTCCGTATCGTATTCCCCTGGAGCGCGCGGTTGACGAGCGCATGACGCTGCTCGACGCGCCCTGGCTGGAACGCATCTGGCAGGTCGACATGCGCCTCGGTCAGCCACGCAACCGGGTTGAGGAAGCGCGCACCTTCTTTTTCCGCCTGGCAGATGATGGCGGCCTGGGAAGCTATCGCCGTGGCGTGCGCGGCCAGACGACCCGCCTGGAGCTGGTGAGTGATTTTGTCGAGACCGTCGGTGGCCTGATTCAGGAGCTGGAGGAGCGCGCCTCGCTCCTCGAAACCGCCGCCGAGGCCGCCCCAGCTATCCCAGCCTTTGAACGTGAGCCCCGGCCACCTGTTGACTTGCGCCAACCGGTGCGCCTCGTGCCCGCTGTTCGTGAAGAACGTCCGGCAGCCGGATCCGCGGCTGAAACCATGCTCTCGATCCAGGTCGACATGAGTGATTGGGATCTCGACAAGATCGAGTCCTTCCTGAGGATGATCGGCTATCTTGGCGAGGACTGATTGACGGCGCTACAATCGCCACGCGCGGGAGCGAACCGAGAGTGCGGCGGGAAGACCGGTGTTACAGATATAGGTGACTACGTTCCACAACAGGGATCTCGTTTGCCGCTTACCGCCGGATTGGAAATCTCAATGAGGTACCGACGTGTCCTGGTCAAGCTCAGCGGAGGGGCGTTTTCCGGACCGGCTGATTTCGGTTTCGATAAGGGCGCCGTGGATCTGCTGGCCGAAGAAATCCTGGCGGTGTCCCGGCAAGGAGCGCAAGTTGCCGTCATGGTGGGCGGCGGCAACATCTTCCGTGGACGCCTGGCAGACCAGTGGGGGATCGATCGGGCTGAGGCCGATAACATCGGCATGATGGCGACCGTCGTCAACAGCCTGATTCTGCGTGGAGCGTTGACGGCCAGAGGCGCAAGCGAGGTGAGGGTAATGAGCGCAATCCCGATGGCTGCCATCGCCGAGTCGTATATTCGCCTGCGCGCTATCAAGCATCTGGACAAAGGGTACCTGGTGGTTTTCGCTGCTGGAACCGGCCAGCCTTTCGTCACGACAGACTATCCCGCCGTGCAGCGCGCCATCGAGATCGGGGCCGAGGTCATCCTGGTTGCGAAGCAGGGCGCCAACGGCGTCTACACGACGGACCCCAAGGAGGACCCTTCGGCTCAACGCTTCCGAACCATCCCCTACGACGAAGTGCTTTCCCGCCAGCTCAGCGTGATGG
>JACCZH010000411.1 GCA_013696045.1 Chloroflexia bacterium | reverse complement strand
GCCACGATGGACGCACTTTTCGGGAGTTAAGAACCGCTTTTCAGATGTTTTGGTGCAGATTTAGGTGCAGTAGATGGGCATCCGCCGTAACTCTGGATAACCGCCAACCTTCAAGCCGTTGCAGTTTGGGCTTCCAAAAGCCAAGAATCAAGGGCGAGGGCGCATGGGAGTCGAACCCACCTGGGAGGCTCGTCACCCCCCACAACGGTTTTGAAGACCGCACGAGCCACCGGGCCCGATCCGCCCCCAATGTGAGCTTGGGGCGTTGACGCGCGAGCGAGCGCCAAACGGCATTGAGTGTAGCATGCGCCGGTCCTGAAACTCTTGCGCGCCAGGCGCGCTGTACCGGCAGAGGTAGTACTTACGTCCCTGTGATCCAGCCATGTCACACTGCTACAGTTAGGGCACGTTTCAGGCGTTGGAGGTTTGGGCAGCACAGTGGCTACACATTGTGTTCGCGCGGATTCCTCACCGGTGGTTCGCGCCAATCGGCTGGTCGTGTTGAGGATTGAGATTGACGCAACGCAACCCGAACTGGGAACCACGGATTCCGTTTGGCGGCACGAGATCGGCGTCGTCCGACTCGTCACTGTCTGCTGCGGTCATGCGCCGGGTATGGCTCCTTGAAACACTCCATAGAGTGACGTCCTCAATTACCCGGCAAGACGATGTGGAGAATTCGCTGCCGGAGATCGCCAGGGTGATCTTTGAAGAGTTCGGATTGGTGTCGGTTGGCATCGGCGTACTTGAAGACGGCTGGATCCATTACCGGGGCGTTGCGTCGCGGGTTGCCTCTTTGCGTAACCGTGTGCCGGTCTCGGGTTATGGCGGGGAAAGCCGGCCGATTGTTGAACCGAACCCTTTTGGTGGCGAGCGTCCCGCGTCTCCGAGCTTGAGCGATAGTGACGCGATCGAGCGAAGCGCGAAGGTTCCGATCCGGGTGTCCGGCGATATTTACGGCGTGTTGAGTGTCGCGGTGAGCGTCGATAGCCGGTTGAGCGGCGAAGAGCTGGAAGTGCTCGAGCAGATTGCGGCGGCTCTCGGGGCCGGGATTGAACAATCGCGCCGGCGCAATGAGCAGCTCCGGACTGTCGAGCATTTAACGCAGCTCCAGAAACTGCTGGGCAGGATTCGCGATCGTTTGGAGCCGCGCGACGGCGGCGGGGACGTGTTGAGTGACATCGCCACGACATTTGGCTACTCGCAGGTCCGTCTGGGCACAATCACCCACTGCGATCTGCGGTTGCACGACACCTACCGCAATGCGTTCCTTGACCGCTCGCCGGCTGACACCTTGCCTATAAGCCGAGGCATATCGGGCCGGGCGGCGCGTTCCGGCCGCACTCAGCTGGTGCGCGATGTGCGCAGCGATCCCGACTATGTGCCACATCGCGAGTCAACCGAGGCGGTCATCTGCACGCCGTTATGGTCGGTGGACGAGGTCATCGGCGTGCTGTGGGTAGCGTCAGATGTCGCTGGCGGTCTATCCGATCACGATGTTGAGATCGTCAGCATTCTGGCCGACCATTTCAGCCTGGTATTGTCGAATCGGCTTCGGCTTGAAGCGCTCGATCGCAGGGCCGAGCAGCTGCGTATCCTGGAACGAGTCACTTCTACTATTGGCCGCATGATTCCAACCCGGGCTTCGATTGCTGATGTCGTCGGCGAGCTGCGCCAGTCGTGGGGGTTCGCGAGCTCAATCGGGTTGATCGAGGGCGGCCGGTTAATGTTCCACGGCATCGAACAAGGGTTGCCGGTGCCGCCACCGAGCTGGTTGCGAGAAGGGCTCCCGCTCGATCGTGGCATCACCGGACGAGTGGCTCGCACCGGCGAAGCGGAGTTTGTGCGCGAGGTTCATGCTGATCCGGATTATCTGGATATTGGCGCTGATACCGGCTCGGAAATTGCGGTTCCGATCAAGGTTGAGGGGCGCGTTATCGGCGTGCTCAACGTTGAAGCTCCGAAAGCCCAGTCCTTTCATGACGAAGACTACGAGATCCTGACGATTATCGCGAACCATCTGGGCATCGCGCTGGCGAATTACAACATTTTCTCGTCCGAACAGGACACGCGTAAAGCGCTGGAGGCCGTCCAGCGGGTATCGACTATTGTGTCCGGCACGCTTGATCCCGACGAGGCACTGCGCTTGATTGCCGAGACCCTCGCGGCGGTGCTGAGTTATCCGGTGGTGGCGGTCGAGTTGATAGGTGGGGACCACCTACGCTTGGCTGCGTCATTTGGATTTCCAGAGAGCGCCCACCGGCACGAGGGGATGACCGAGAGTATTGCCGGCCGGGTTGCGTTATCGGGTGAGGCAGAATTCCTGCCGGCGATTGAGGGTGACTCGAGCGCATATCCGTATCGGGATGACATGGTTAGTGGTATTTATGCGCCGATTCGCCGCGGCAGCGAGCTGTTTGGGGTTCTCACCGTACAGGGCACGGACGAGCACCCGTTGACCGAGTGGGACTTGACGTTGCTGCGGACGTTCGCTGAGAACGCGGGCGTGCTGCTCAACAACGCGCGAGTCTACGACGAGATGCGCAGGACGGCGGCACTGGATTCGATTACCGGCGTGCCAAATCACCGGCACTTCCAGGAACGTCTACGCCAAGAGGTCGATCGCGCGCGGAAATCGGACAGCGAGCTGTCGCTTCTGGTTGTGGATATCGACACGTTCAAGGAGTTCAACGACCGCTTCGGACACATCGAAGGCGATCGCATCCTGAGCGAAATTGCCTCCCGCCTCCAAGGGCAGCTGCGCGACCAGGATCTGCTTGCGCGCTATGCCGGAGACGAGTTCGTGGTGATTCTGCCTGACGTGACGAGCAGGGTATCGCTGGAGATTGCGGCGCGGCTACTGCGCGCGGTGCGTTCGCGACCGTTCGAGCTGCCGAACGGCGATACGACGGTCATCACACTATCGATTGGCGCGGCAACGTTCCCGGCGGACGCGAGCAGTGATGAGGAACTTATCAGTGCGGCGGACACCGCCATGTATCTCGCCAAGGGCTATGGGCGCGACGCGGTGTGTCATTTCCGCGATATCGCGCTTCTCGATAGCGGAAACGCGCTGCCGGTGGGGAATGGACGCGATTAGAGCAATTGTCGGAGAGATTGTGCTCGTTAATCTGATCAAAACCCGACCTATCTTTTCTGGCGTAGCCGCGCAATGTGTTGGCGCTTGCCGCCGCCCGAAGCCCTGAAGCGAGACACGAATAGCGCAATGAATTGCGCGGCTACGCAAACCAGGGCCACCAATTCCACAGGCTAATCTCCATCATTTTCTCTCCACGAACCAGGCAGCGTCCGCAACCGCTCTAATGGCGTCGCCGGCTGTAGGTAATAACCAGATCCGCGCCGAGGTTATCCGGGTCGGTCACCAGCGCGTCACCGGCGGCCTGTTTCGCGAGCTCGTGCCCGAATGTCGTAACCTGTTGTTGAGTTGACATCACACAGACACATAGATAGACGCCATCTCTTCGCAAACGGTGGGCCTCGCGGAATGTGCGCGCGACGGTTTCGTCAGACGATGGGAGGTTAAAGACGACTTGTCCGGTTGTGTCACGATGGGCGGTCGGCTCGCCGTCGGTAATGAGTACAACGTTGCGCCGTCGTCCACGATGCGAATTAAGGATGCCGGTTGCGAGTCGCAGCGCGTCCTGCACATTCGTTCCAACGCCATAGCGGTCCCACTGCAGCTCCACCAGCTCTTGCAGATTCACCTGTCGCGCGGACTCTGAGAAGCCAATAAGAAGCAGCTCGTCATGTGGATAGCGGGTGCGGATAAAGGTTGTCAGAGCCAGCGCGAGCCTCTTGGCCGCCAACAGGTAACCACGCTCGCCCATCGAGCGGCTGAGATCGACGGCCAGAATGGTCGTGGCGCGCTCCGAGGTCTCGCGGTCGAGGACCTTCAGATCCGACACGTCCAGTTTGACCGGCGTTTTGCCCCCGCGTTTCACCGCGCCCAGGATGGATTGTCCCAGGTCGAGTTCGAATGGATCGCCAAATTCGTAATCACGGCTTGCTCCTGCTGGCTCGTGGCTGTGTCCACGTTCACTCCGGAAGTGCTGGCCGGCTGCGCGGCTTTCCAGCCGGTTCAGGGTAGCTTGCAGGAGTGTATCGCCAATTTTCTGCACTGCCCGGCTGCTGAGGACCGCTCGTGAGTCCCGGCTCTGAACATATCCAGATTCGGTAAATGCCTGGAGAGATCCAATGAGTTGACTGAAGGCATTGCCGGCATCTTGTCCGAGCAAGCGTTCAAGCAGTTCGAGATCGACGACGTTGACCTCTTGCACAGAGCGCAACGATCGCAGTTGACGTTCCATGCGGGCGAGCTCAACCAGGCCATCTAAACGGTCCGGGATCGCCTGCGTGTTTTCGGCCGGCGCGGAAGCTTCCAACAGCGAACCAAACGCGGCGCGCGCTTCCGGGGAGGCGCCGGATAACGATCCGATGAGCGATGTCGAGCGCGTGCGCAGGGCGGAGATCATGCGGCGGAGCGTATCGTCCGTGGTCCCGGCCAGAGCATCAGACAATGCGTCATCGTCGATCTGCGCGGCCAGATCGGAGACGGCGGAACGCTCCTCAGCCCTTAAACGGTCGCGAAGGTTGTCCAGTCCTGGAGTAGGTGGTTCCCCTTCCCTCGAGAACCCATGGTGCAGTGCCTTGGTCAATGAAGATTCAACGCCGTCGGCCAGGATGCTGTCCGCCAGGCCGTCGAGCACCTCCCCTGGACTCGCAATGTCCAAGGATTGCCCGTTGGTCCAGGCTGTGTATCTGGCGCGGTTGTCGCGTGACAATGACGTCATCATTTCTGGTGTTGGGCGTTCAGGATAGCGCAACAACTGGTAGTTGCGAGGGGAATTGTACTCCGCTGAGCTAAGGCGGACGGTCAGGTCACGGGGTAGTGATTGCTCACGCTGTCAATGGTCGGTGGCCCCAGAGCATGGCAGTGGGTACAATTCTCTGATGCCCTTTAAGCATCAGACGTTTTTGCTGAGTGTTCGATCGGCCGTATCCATCCAGAGTCCGGGACCAATTTGAAAATCACCTCCGAGCAACAGAACAGCAGCCGCCAACTCGCGCTCACTGATGAGTTACGGAGAGTTCGTCTTGAACTTGACCTTGCCCATTGGAACCTTTCGCTTGCTGCCCTGCGTTCCGAGCTAACCGGTGAGGAAGAAGCCCAGCGGTCGGTGAAGGGCGAGATTGAAGGTCGACTGGGTAATTTGCAGAGAGATGTCGAGAGCCTGGCTGGCATCGTCTCCCGGCTGGAATTCCGGCTGCAACGTTTGAACGTGTCGCACAAGCCACTTTCCGACAGCGAGCTTGACGACGAGGAGAACACCGAGAGGGCCGAATCGGCCACGTTCTGGGCCGAGTGGCGAGGTCAACGCGACGAGCGACGCTCGTTTCCAGCGCCTGCTAGCCGCAAACCAGGTGGCAAGAAGCTGCTGTCGATCTATCGCAAGCTGGCCCGTCTGATCCATCCCGATCTGGCAACCGGCGAAACTGACCGGGCACGCCGGGAAGTGGTCATGCGTATCGCCAACGGCGCGCGTGACGCCGGCGACACCGATCAGCTGCAACGTCTGATCCTGCTCTGGTCCGAGCCTGAATCGGCTGTAACCCCATACGATCCAGTCGCGATCACAGCCCGCATCGGCCAGCGAGAGCGCGAGTTCGCCGAGCTCCAGGTTGAGCTCAAGGCGTTGAAGAATTCGACGGTGGGGCGGCTGATTCGTGGCACCGACCGTGATCGCCAGCGTTACTTTAAGAACGAGGACGAGACGCTGCGCCGCGAGTTAGCTAACCTGCGTCTGCGCCGCCGCCGGCTGCTGCGCACTCTTGATGAGCGCCGCCGGGAGTTGTCAGAGGTGTCGGACTAGAATCGTATCCCAACGTACATCCGGACAGGGACGTTTCCCATGACGACGGCGCGGAAAATGGACGGCCTATCTCATCAAAACCTGATCCGCGATCTGGATTGCCTGACCTAGCTCCCATACTACACGGTTCTGGCCCCGAGTGAGATGGGTTTGAATGACCATGGTGGTGTTCGGGTCGGCGCTTGCGAGGCGGTTCGCTGGTGCAAGGTCGGGCAACGTGGGAATGGCGGTAGCTGGGTCTTGGCGGAAGCGGCCGTCACGGGTGTAGGCAAGCGACACCAGAATGCGAGCCAGGGCGCGTTGTCCGGCATTTGCCTGGCGCAGTTCGTCACGCGCCGAGCTCGTGCCCAGCTCCGAGGTGCGGTCGTAGAGTTGGTCAAGAGCGTTCCGCAAACTGTCAAGAGCTTTGACGGTGGGCGCGAAGTCAAAGCGTTCGCCGGCTCCGGACTGGTACTTTTCAACGGCGGCTCGCATCTCGACCACGGTCGCGCGGTAGTCGAACGGGACGACCGGCGCGTTGAGCGAGCGCAGCAGCACGGCGGCATAGACTCGCATGTCACGCAACAGATTGTCGCGGTCGGCAATATCCATGGTGTCGTCCTCGGTGTGCCAGGCGATGTTGCCGCCGCAGCCTCCGACCGGGTAGTAGCCCTTTTCCGTCCGTAGATCGTCCGGCATGGTTGACGAGAGCATGAAGTAGGTGGAAATACCGAGATTGTTGAACGAGCAGTCTCCAGCCCGCAGCACGTGTCCTTCGCCACTGGAGCTGAGTCCGGTCACGTCCTTGATAGCCTGCTTGCAGAACCCCTCGGCCTCGCTCATCCAGGCGACGTTCTCATAGACCGTCGCCCACCGGCAACCAGGACTGTCGCAGTTCACGTGTGAGACGCAGTTGGCCATCAAGTCAAATGCGAAGGTGTCGGCATACCAGGTTGATCCGGCGTAGCGTCCGTGCGAGTGGCCGCTCCACCAGGCAATCCTCAGCGAGCGTCGCAGTTTGCCCCGGTGCTGGTGGAAGACTCGCGCCAGCTCGAGTAAGGTTGCGTCGCCGGTGGCGTTGTCGCCCACGCCAACGTGCCAGGAGTCGAGATGCCCATGAAAAAGGACGAACTCCTCGGGCAGATCGGTTCCGGCGATCTCCGCGACTATGACTGGGATCGGCCGCCATCCGGTGTCAGTGGTGTTCGAGAAGGCGATCGAGACAGTACCTTGCTGGAGCAGCTCGATCAGCTGCTGGCCTTCAGGCCTATTGATGGTGAGAATTGGGACCGGCGCTACCCGTCCCAGGGAGTCCAGATCGGGCGATCCCCAGGATGTGGTGGTGATGCCCTCGTGAATGCGCTCACCTGGGTTGATGAAGATAGCGCCGACCGCGCCGGAGGCCGCCAGGTCGAAGCCACGGGCAGCGATCCCAAGTCCCTCGGTCATAACGATTTTGCCGCGCAGATCGATATCAGAGGCGGTACGCTGTTCCGAGAAGAGCTCGTTGATGCCGGCCGCCTGGTGACCAGGCACATAGACTAGCTCGGCCTCGACTTCCGATCCGCTGGTGTGGGGCGAGAAAGCGGTCGTTTTCACGGTGAAGGTGCGTCCGCCGGGTTCGAGAGTGCGCAGAGTTGCCGGTCCTGGGATGCTAATCAGGCAGATGGGATGATGAACGGTGTGCTCAACGCCCCAGTCGCTTAGCTGGCTGGTAATGGACCGAGCGGCCTCGGCTTCCTCTTCGGAGCCGGAGAGGCGCACGATGGACGAGAATCGTTCGACCAGTGCCCAAGGCGCGCCAATCGAAATGTCCGCCAGTACCGCGGATTCGAGTTCTTCGTCCTTCCAGGCAGGATTCATTGATGTTCTCCTTTGCGCTCTAATTACCACCCAGGCCGTGACGGCCCAGGAACCCATGCACGACCTCATTCCAAAGGACTGGATTCTCACGCGCCGCGCCGTGGTGCGTGTTGGGCAGCATGTAAAACTCGCTGCCGGGAATTGCTGTGTGCCATTCATATGACATCGTGACCGTCTTCTGGGATTCGTTGCCTCCGACTAGCACCATAACAGGCATCGGCAGGTTGGCCATCTCTTCGGCGCGCGGGCGAGTGTCCCATGCGCGGATCGCTCGCAACGATTTGATGGCCGACTCCTGGTTGCTGCCCAGTCCGGCGTTAAGTGTCGCCAAATAGCGCCCAAATTCAGACTCGTCAAACCCAGGACGCTGCGTCGGCGGACCTGCCTTTTCCCATTCAAAGGATTTCGGCTGGTCGACAATCGGTGGGCGTCCGGCCTCAATTTCCTTGATTTGCTCGTCCACCCAGCGTTGAGAGTCCTCACGAAAATAAGGCACGGTGTGGCCGATAACGAGCGCCGAGGCGCGGTCCGGGTAATCCAGCCCGAACTGACAGGCGATCACTCCACCGAGTGATGCACCAGCGATGATGGCTTTGTCGATCTCCAGTCCGTCGAGCAGACCCTCAAGGTCCGCCGCGAAATCGGCGATCGTCCACTCGCCTGGCGGCGACGCGGACCGCCCGGTTCCACGCCGGTCGAAGGTGATGACGCGATAGAACTGGGAGAAATACGGAATCTGGAACACCATCCACGGAATATGGTGGTGCCCCTGGACCAAAAGGGGAATACCCTCGCCAGCCTGTTCGTAGAAAAGCTCAATTCCATTGGCTTGAATGCGTGGCACTTTCAGGCTCCTATTTCAAATACCGCTCATACCAATCACAGACCCGTTGGAGGAGATCGAGCTGGAAGGCGCGTTCGTGGAAGGCGTGCTTTTGGCGCGGATAGGTAACGAACTCCGTGTCGACGCCCAGCGCCTTCAACCCCAGATAGAGCTCCAACCCCTGCGTGACGGGCACCCGTGGATCGGCCTCGCCGTGGAGTATGAGGGTGGGAGTTTGCATATCCTTCAGGTAGCGTACTGGCGAGCGTTCCCATAAGGCGTCCGGTTCCTCGTGCAGCTGGCCCGGGAAATGAGACTCGTTCATACGGCGGATATCGGTTGTGCCGATCTTGCTGACCCAGTTGGTCACGGCAGCGCCAGCAATCGCCGCCTTGAATCGACCGGTCTTGCCAAGGGCCCAGGCAACGATGAAGCCGCCATACGACCAACCGCCGATGCCGAGCCGGTCCGGGTCGGCAATGCCGCGTTCTACGAGGTGATCGACTCCGGTCATGATGTCAGCGAAGTCGAGACCTCCCAGGTCGTTCTCGTTGGCGGCTGTGAAGTCGCCGCCACGCCCGGTAGAGCCACGTGGATTTGGCAGGAGCACGGCAAAACCACGGGCGGCGAGAATATGCGCCCAGTCATGCCAGGTGCCATGGAACCAGTTGCCCCATTGCCATGACGGTCCACCGTGGACATACACAACCAACGGGAGGTTTGTGCCATCCTCAGCGCCGGGCGGACGGAGAAGCCAGCCGTCGATGGAAGTTCCATCGGTCGATTGCCAGTTCAGCGATTCGAGATTCGACAGCTCTATATTTTCGAGCTGCGGGTTTATACGGGTGATGCGGGTTGCAGCGCTGCCGTCCTGGACTGTCCAGATGTCGGCCGGAGCGGTATCGGGCTCGGCCAGGACGGCCATCGTCCGGCCGTCGGAGCTGAGGCTGACATCGCGTATCCAGCGCCGCGATAGCTCGTCGGGCAGATCGAACCGGTCGCATCCCTTTCCGGCGATGTCGGTCGTGTCCAGTCGAGTTCGCTGACCCTCCACACTGAGCACCACGAGAGACGACCCCTCAAACCCGGCCCAGTTCTGGCTCATGCCGCGCTCATCGAGAGCTGTCAGCTCCCCCGTCTGGGTATTCACAATCCAGACGCAACCGTGAGGCGCTTCCGGTAGCTTCGCGGCGAGGAAGGCCAGATGGTTCCCGTCTGATGACCAGGTGATTTGGTCCGTTGGACGGCTGAAGCGCCCAATGTCCACTGGAATGTCGTTACTCTGAATGGGATAAATTCGCAGTTGCACGTTGTCCCAGCTGTCTGACAGGTCCTCGGATGGGGATGTGGATGCGGCGACCTTCGTGCCGTCAGGTGAGACTGCATACGACCAAACATGTCCTTCCTCGGGGCCGACCGGAGTACCGGCTCCGCCAAGCACGGGAACCAACACAAGTCCACGCGGGCGAATCCGTTCGCTAGCGACCTTGATTTCCGATTTCGATTCGGCCCGCTTCTCGAAACCATGACGGCTTACGGAAACTGCGAGCGCCTGTCCATCGGGCATCCATGACGGTGAAGAGACGCCTCCGCGAACGCCGGTCAGGCGGAGAGGCTGCCCACCGCCGGCCTGCACGACGTGTAGCTGCGACTCGCCACGTTTAGCGCGGTCCGACAAGAACGCGATTGACGTGCCGTTTGGGGACCAGCGTGGTGAGCTGTTGTTGCACTCCCGTCCGACCACGCAAACCGGGGTGGACGAACCGTCACTCGGCGCGACAAAAATGGCTGAGGTTGGATTTGTCTCGATGTGGCCAACCGGCGCGACGCTGAACGCGACACGGCTGCCATCCGGGGAGATTTGTACGTCGCTGACAGCCAGTAGATCAACCGCCATCTCTGGCGTGTAGCGCTTCTTGGTCCCCATCCAGTGTCTCTCTTCCTTTGATAGCTGGCGTCCTGGAGGCTAGAGGCCGCCTTCTCGCTCTCCTGCCTGCATTTCGTCAACCATGGCCCGCAGATCGGATGTGCGGGCATGAATACGCACGACAGGCTCACCCTGATCGTCGAACAGCAACACGTCGACGTGATCGTTGGCGTCGACGAGCTCAGAGCCCGCGTAGTCGAGCTCGACGGTGAGAAGCGGTATTGCGGAGGCGAGACTTGGCAGATCATCGGTCGCCTCGGTATTCGATGCCGCATAACCCCAATGGTCGACGATATCGACCAGCGCGCCACGGCCGTTTGGCGTGTCGCCCAGATAGAGGGAAACGTCGAGCCGGCCATCGCTGACATGCAGGTAGCAACCGTCGTCGCTGCGCTCCAGCGCGATATCGTTCGGGAACCAGAGATCGTAGATCACAAGTGGCCTGGATGCAGTGCGTTCCTTATCGTCGTCACCGGAGTCGTCGGATGCGTGCTGGAGCAGCGAGTAGTGCGCCAGTCCATATAGATACAGCACCTCGGCCAGCTTGCCGCGCATCTCGGGCTCCAACGGGTTCTCGAAGGCATCTTCGACGAGCCGCTCGATGGCTCTCAACATGCGGGTATATTCCGAGCGGCCGCTGAGCTGACGCTCGGCGAACGCTTGCGCGAGGCCATAGGCGCGGGCAAGCTCTTCGTAGATTCGATCGCCGGATTGCTCTGAGAGGAAATCGCGAATCTCGTCGAACAGCTCGTCTTCGTTTCCGAAGCGGCCCACCGGTTCATCTGGCGAGGACATAGACCCTCTCCCGCTTCATTTGGACAGCATTCAATCGAGTCACCATCGGCGTACCTTACCAGAGCCGTCGCGACGGTCGCCATTAGTGTGATGCAAAGACGGACTCGACGGCTTTTACAAAGGCGGATGTGTCGCCAAGATCCTGTAGCACGGCGTCGGGCTCGTGCTGGGCTAAATGATGAACATCGAACCGGCCCGTTGCGACGGCAATGACTTTTGTTCCTGCCTGACGAGCGGCGCTAATGTCTTGCGGGGTGTCACCGACGAGCACGGTTTCCTGGGGAGCAAAGCGATGATGCACAGCGTCCTCAGCGGCGGCGATGGCGACCTCAACCAGATGCGCTCGCTCGCGCGCCGAATCCCCATAGGCTCCGGTGACGAGCAGGTCTGCCAGCCCGGCTCTCTCCAGCTTGGCGTAGGCGACCGAGCGCGCATTGCCGGTCAATACTCCCGTTGCCCAGCCTCGCTCCGCACAGGCTTCCACCGCTTTGCTTACACCGGGTAGCAATCGCTCGCGCAGCTCGATCTCCATAACCGCCTGGCGATAGCGACCACCCATCGACTTCATCATCCGATCGAGCAACGTGTCGGCCTCTGAATGGTCCAGCTCATGGAGGTCGAACAGGGTTCTGGCGATGTTGGCGTCCAGCATGCCTGCCAGCTGCACGCCTTCCAGCGTGACCGGCAGACCGTAGACCTCTTCGAACGCCTCAACGAAGGCGCGCTGGTGCGCGGGATCGCCGGCCTGGAGCAGGGTGCCGTCAATGTCAAACAGAACAAGCGCCGTGGGTTGTCCCTCGGCCATCAATGCGCCTCGCAGTAGCGCGTGACGATTTCGTAGAGCGACCGGGTGGCAAACAACAGGTTGTCGACGGACACACGCTCGTCGTGGTTGTGCGCGCCGTTCATCTCGGTCGGCGAATATGAGGCTGGGTTGAACCCGTAGACCTTGATGCCGGGCACGGAGCGAGCGTCGGTTCCACCGGACACCAGATAGGGCATGACTGCCGCACCCGGATCGACGTCACCCATTACCGTGCTGATGGTGTCATACAGTGGCGAATCCGGAGCAGCTTCGATACCACTGCTGTTCGAACCAATCTCCTCAACCGTCACTGCATTGCCGAGCAGCGCGCGGACTTCGGCGACAAACGTGTCGGGTTTCTGGTCCGGCAACACCCGGCCGTCAACATCACAGACAACCTCGCCTGGAATGACGTTGATACGGTGGCCGCCATGGATAATTGTTGGCACAGCGGTGTTGCGGGTGATGGCTCTCAGCATCATGAGCGTCAACTCATCCATTGGCAGCTGGCTGAGTTTCTCCCAGGTGGGCTCGGTCAATATATCGTCAACCAGTGCTTTGGTCTCAGTATCGAGTGCATTGGCAAGTGTTTTTAGCATGAGCTCGACCGAGGCGGTAAGAATGGTCGGGAATTGGTGTGTGCTGAGCGTTGTCAGGGCATGCCCCATGCGCAGCATGGCGGTGTCGTCGCGGGGGACCGATGCGTGGCCCGGTGCGGCGCTGGCGGTGACACGCATACGCGCGCCGCCCTTTTCACCGGTCTGGCAGACATAGAAGCGCTTTCCGCCGATATCGAGCGCCTGACCGCCACCTTCGTTGATGGCGAACTCAGCGTCGATCAGCTCCCGGTGGTTGTCCCACATCCAGGTTGCGCCATGCTTGCCGCCGGCCTCTTCATCGGCAAAGACGCAGAAGATGAGGTCGCGATTGAGCGTCGCTCCCTGTCGAGCCAGCATGAGCATCACCATCAGCTCAGATGCCACAAGATTCTTGGTGTCGACCGCTCCTCGTCCCCAGATCATGCCATCTATGATGTCGCCCGAGAATGGTCCATGCGTCCACTTGTCCGCTTCGACCGACACGACATCGGCGTGCGCCATGAGCAGCAGCGGTTTGCCGTTGCCATTACCTTTGAGGCGGGCGACGAAATTACCACGGTTGTTAACGTCTTCGAGAATATGGGACTCGAGCCTGACGCTAGCGATGGCGCCTTTGAGGTAGTTCGCGACGAGCGTCTCATTGCCGGGCGGGTTGACGGTTTCGAGCCGGATGAGGTTTTGCAGATGGCTCGTGACTTCGTCGCGAACCGCGTCCCAGTCTGGTTTGGTTATGGGCGGGCTTGACATCGGTTACTTCGGCCTTTCAACGTGTGGTCGTCAGCACAAGACGCCGAGCGTCGCCAATCATCGTAACCGATTGTGGGCGGGAGCGGGAATGTTCAAGTATACGGCAACCATGCAGTCATCTCGACCGCAGTGGAGAGTTCTCGGGTTCTCCGAGACTTGGGTTGCCTAGTGATCTCTCCACTGCGGTCGAGATGACATCTAAAGCAGGTTGAGACAATAGAGCGGAGAGCTATCCTGCTCGGTCGCCAGAGTCCTTTTCCGCACGCGCTGCGGCGGCCTGCTCGACAGCGATAGAGCCGGGCGCCTTGCCCTCGGCGCGCTCCTGGACCGCGCGCTCCTGGGAGGCTGCTACAGCCTCTTCTCCGCCGAGATGCTTGGCAATCATGTCGTCAAAGCCGAAAACGACATCGACCCGCACGTCGTCCTCGGAATATTTTTCGATCAGAGCTTCGAGCCTGCGCCAGTACATCTCTTCTCCGCCGCCGGCTTTGAACTCCCAGGCGGGCCGGAACTGGAGCACGAGTTTCTCATCCGGATCGTAATAGTCGAAGATTTGGTCAATCTCCAGCTCGTAGGCTTTGCAGGATGGGCAGCGAGCGCGGTGCATGGACTTTCGAAGGATGCCTTCCTTCGCCATCGGATGCGTTTCGATATTCACGAAGCGTGCGACCGGCGGAGACCACTGAGCGTGGCACCTGGGGCAGATCAGCTCGACTTCGGTATATTCGGTTGCAAAACGGTTTTTGACCTCTTCTTCGGTTGCGCTCGTATCTGGCATCGTTGATCCTGTCACGGGGCTACCCCTGATTCTGACAACAAGGTTTCTTGTTCGCTATTACCCAAAGTATGGCGAAAGATCCGCTTCTGATGCAACTTAGCCAGATTCATGGTCCGGGCCGGGGCTCTCGGTCTGGCGGAGCATCTGGGCGAAGATGTCGCTGGTGGTCGGATCGCCGGGACGCGAGCCGCCAGCTGCCGGTGATCCTCGAAAAGGATCGAGCAGGAGCTGGCCGATCTCGCGCACGCTCTGGTGTGGACTCTGGGCGGCGGCGGTGGCAATGGTTGGATGTCGATGTAGTCGGTAGAGCAGGTTTCCGGCGTCGAGGGCAAGCTGATCGATGGGATGGGCGACAAAGAATGCGAGGAGATCCATCACGTCACTCGTTTGATGATGCGTTCCGACCGCGGCCAGAGCACTACGGCGAGACTGCAGATCGGCGGACTCATTACCGAGGATCTCGGTAGCACGGTTGAATGTTTCTCCCGGCCTGGCACGATATCCTGCTGACCATGCCAGCCCACGCACTCGCTCATCACTGTCGAATACAAGCCACTCGGCTGACTCCGCCAACGCCTCCACGTCGTTGTCAAAGAGGTATTCCGCGGCCAGGCTGCGGATGGTGGCTTCTGCTGCCGCCAGGCCGGCGCGGGCGATCGCTGCCCGTCGTTCCGTACCTAGAGCGAAAGGGTCTACGACATCAAGGATGAGCAGATAGAGGGTGTTCTCGGCGGCGGCAGAGTCGCCGGAAGAGACGGCTGAGACCGCGGCTTCCAAGAGTTGCTCCGGTGTTGGCGCGAGCCGC
The DNA here is from genome assembly GCA_013696045.1 of Chloroflexia bacterium. GTDB lineage: Bacteria > Chloroflexota > Chloroflexia > Thermomicrobiales > CFX8 > JACCZH01. Next base: position 3,269 of record JACCZH010000411.1, on the reverse strand, counting down.
GTCCATAGGTCGGCCGCGGCGGGCCCGGCGAGGATCGTCGCTTGATGGGCCCTGAGGGCGTCAATGGACGCTGCTTGTACTGTTCGCTTTAAGGTACCGTCACGACGCTGCGATCGAAAGTCGGACTCGAAAGAGAGCAACCTGTCAGCGAGTTGCCTGTCCAGATCGGACAGTCCACGCAACCAGCGGCGACCGGTTGCGGTTTCGAGCGCGAGCTCGATTACCTGATCAGGATCATCAAATTCTGACACTGACGCGAACGGCGGGGTCTCGCCACGATTGAGCGCTTGCCGCAGGGTTTCAACTTCGCTGGAGGTCATGTTTTCCCTCCCGAGGGCTGTGAATGGGTTAGAGGCGCTTCGGGGCTGCGCTCTAGTGTTACCCAGATGATCGCGCCGAGCATGACGATGCCGCCGAGGATCTGAATTGGCGAGGGATACTCGCGCAGAAAGACGGCGGACAGGGACAGTCCAAAGATTGGCACCAGGTTGGTGTAGAAGCTGGTGCGTCCCGCGCCGATGCGTGACACGCTCCGATACCAGATTACGTATCCAAACGCCGTTACGCCGAAGGCCACAAAAGCGATGTTCAGCCAATAAGATACCGGAGCGCTGAGGAGCTCTCCGAGTCCACCCTCGACGACCGCCATAGGCAGGAGGACGATTCCACCGATGACGCCCGAGACGGTTGTTGCCCCGATTGCGGATATCTGGCGAGTGGCAACCCTGCCCACGACGTGGCTCACGCCGAAAACCATTGCGGCCAGAATGAAGAGCCCATTGCCCAGTAACCGCGAATTATCGAAGTCGCCGGTATAACCGCCGATCAACACCAGCGTCATTCCTCCAATGGCGACGGCCATGCCGATCAACAGCCGTTGTCCCGGCCGCTCGCCAATGAAGAGCGTGGCGACGAGGGTGGTCCAGATCGGGTTGGTGGTGGGAATCAGAAGGATCGAGTCAGACGATGGGGCCAGACCCAATCCCAGAAAGTACAGCGCGTTATAGCCGGTCACAGCTGTCAGGCCCAGCGCAACGAGCGCCTTCCAGGTGAACGCGGTATAACGTTCGGGAGGCAGACTGCGTCGCTCGCGCAGGTAGAGTGGCACAAGCACGAGCGACGCGAGCGCATAGCGCATGAGCGCTGACGCAAGAGGAGGCACGTCAGCGACGGCGGCTTTGCTGGCCGTAAACCCGCCTCCCCACAGGAAGGCGACCAGCACCAGGGCCGCCGATGCTGACGTGAACCATCCTCGTGCCAGTCTCACTCTGTTGGGATTCTACCCGGAGCGCTGTGGCTGGCTGTGATGGTGGTATACAGCCCGCCACGCACATTGAACCTGCCGGTCACGACGGCTTCACGTGGATTGATGGCCTCGACGATGTCACTCAGGATCTTGTTGGTGACCGCCTCGTGGAATGCACCTTCATCACGGTACGACCAGAAATACTGCTTGAGTGATTTCAGCTCGACACAGCGTTGGTCCGGCACGTAGCTCAGGGTAATGTCGGCAAAATCCGGCTGCCCGGTCATCGGGCAAACGCAGGTGAACTCGGGCGTGTTGATCTCGATTGTATAGTCACGCTCCGGGTTCGGGTTTGGAAAGGTGTCGAGCTCCTTGCTCGGCGCTGATGGCATCTGTGCTCCTCTTTGGGTGAAATCAGGAATCAGACGGTTTTACACGTCCGTGATACCAAAAAGGGACCTCACCGCGCACGCCGTCGGACCACGACCAACCGGTGAATTCGGTGCGATACGGTAGATGCTCGCCGTGCTGCATGAATGGAACGCGGGCGATATCCTCCGCCAGGGCGGTCTGGAGCTCGCGATAATGCTCACCGCGCTTTTTCCGGTCTGTCGTGCCGCGTCCCTCCTTGAAGGCGCGGTCAACGGCCGGATTGGCATAGCGCATTGAGTTGCGCGGGCCGTCCGACGACAGGAAGCTCGACATGAGCTGCGGGTCGGGTCCGATGTCACCGCTGTCCAGGATGAGGTCAAAGTCGGCATTCTCCTGGAAGCGAGTTTTCCAGCCGACGGGGTCGACTGATTCGACGGTGGCTTCAACGCCGATGGCCGCGAGCTGCTCTTTCATGATGTTGGCGGCGAAACCGTAGTGAGCGTAGAGCGAGCGGTACGCCAGGCCAATAGAAAAACGCGTGCCGTCTGCGTTGCATGGATAGCCGGCTGCATCCAGTAACCGTTCTGCTTCGGCGGGATCGTGGCCGGGTGCTTTGGCGTCCGGATTAAAGGCCCACTCAACGCGCTCCAGATAAAAATGCTCAGGGGTTGATGCCAGTGGACAAACCCCAGCCGCGATTGGTCCCCGGTCGATGGTGCGCGCAATCGCCTCACGCACGCGGTGGTCCTGCCACAGCGCTCGGGTCCAGTTAAACGCCACGAACGCGATCGCGTTACCGGGGTGGAACATCACATCGACGCCGGGTTTAGCTTTCCATTCTTCGACCTCTTTGCAGGGCACGTCGCTGGTGCAGAAATGGACCTCACCCGCCTCAAGCGCCCGGAAGGCCTCTTCACGGTCGGGAATGATCTTGTAGGTAATCCGTTCCACGTATGGACCGTCGGCCCAGTAGTCAAGGTTTGCGACGAGCTCAATACGCTCGCCTTTTACCCACTCGTTGAACCGGAATGGGCCGCTGCCAACCGGATTGAGATTGTGGGGGTTGGTGTCCCAGTCAGTGCCGTCGTAAAGGTGCTTTGGAAGGATGTGGCTGAAGACGAACGCGCCGAGCTGGGCGAGGAACGCGGCGTTGGGTGATTTGAGTTTGCATTCGACAGTGTGGTCGTCGAGCGCGGTAATCGTCTCGATATCCTGCAACCATGAGAGACCGTGATAACCATGCTTGAGAACCTCGGAGTAGGTGTAGACGACGTCGTCAGCGGTTACTGGCGTGCCGTCGTGCCAGCTGGCGGCATGGTTAAGGTGGAAGACGTAGCGTCCGCCATCATCAAGAATATCCCAGCGCTCGGCCAGATCCGGGCTGATCTCTCCCGATTCAAAGACGTCAAGAACCACGAGCCGGCTGAAGATGTTGTTGGCGGCATAGTAGCCGCCGGCTCCGGTGTAGTTCCGATGCACCTCGTTGAATGACTCCGCATCAAACGGGATGGCCACCACGAGGCGCCCCTGTGGATTGACTGCCATGAACTCATGCCTTTCTGTCTGTCACTCTTTCGACAGGGGCATTGTAGTTGGATTTGGGGATGTGCGCTCAGGCGGCCTGGGTGAGGCAGTGCCCGCGGGCTTACTC
>JACCZH010000400.1 GCA_013696045.1 Chloroflexia bacterium | reverse complement strand
CGGCGCGGCTCTGGGGGGCAGCCGAAACTGTGAGCGAGACCACCGGCCTGAGGATAGCGCCCGTCACTTACACCATCACGCATCTGGATGACTACCTGGACGCCCTCCATGCGCACCTGGACCATGCTGAGCTCTCAAGAGCGTGGGCTGAAGGCAAGGCCATGACCCACGACGAGGCAATCGAGTTCGGTTTGTCTGACATGGAGGCGCGTCCTTCACCTGCCCCCGTGGAAGAATCCAGCTGACCACACAGGCTACCTGCCGCATGAATCGCCCCGCGCTTCACGTGGCGCCCGCGACCGATCCTCACCAAAAAATGATTCCTGTCGGTGGTGTGTCGCCTGAGCGTTCGCGTAATCCTGTGGGTGTTCCTGTGGGTTCTGCATTGTGTTCTGGCCCGAAGCGGTGCATTGTAAACCCGAATCGATAAGATCCGCGCCATGCCGGCTTGACACTAGTAGTTAGTATGCGCATTATCCATGATAAGCGGATACAGTCTATAGAGATCCAGGGTTCGTCATGCTCACCGCACCACCGGCCGTCCACTCTGAGCTACCTGTCCCGCTCACCCCGCTCATCGGGCGAAAACGGGAGATGGCGGCGATTCGTGACTTGCTGCTCCGGGACCGGGTGCGGTTGATCACGCTGACCGGTCCGGGCGGAATCGGCAAGACCCGGCTAGCACTGGAGGTGCCAGAACATATCCAGGACGACTTTGGTTACGGCGTCGCGTTCGTTCCCCTGGCAGTTATTGGTGACCCAGATCTGGTCGTGTCGGCCATCGCCCAGACGCTCGGCGTGCAACAATCTCTCGATCAATCACCGTTCAACAGCCTGAAAACAGCACTCCATGCCAGACACATGCTTCTGGTGCTCGATAACTTCGAACACGTCCTGCCGGCCATTCCGCTCGTTGCCGACCTGCTCACAGCCTGTCCGGCTTTGTCGGTTCTTGTCACCAGCCGGACTGTGCTGCATCTCTACGGCGAACGCGACTATCTGGTACCGCCGCTACAACTTCCGGATCCGAAACATCTGCCACCCGTCGAGTTACTCGGACACTTCGATGCCGTCAAACTGTTTATCGACCGCGCCCAGGAGGCGCGTGATGATTTCGAGCTGACGCACGACAACGCCAGATCAATTGCGGCCATCTGTGCCCGCCTTAATGGACTGCCTCTGGCGATCGAGCTGGCCGCCGCGCGCAGCCGGCTGTTGACCCCGCAAGCATTACTGACGCGCCTGGAAACCAGCCTGCACCTGCTGACCGGTGGACCACGCAACGCGCCGGTTCGCCAGCAAACCCTTCGAAACACGGTTGCCTGGAGCTACGGCTTGCTCACAACCGATGATCAGCAGCTGCTCAGACAGCTCTCAATCTTTGTTGGCGGCTGGACGCTGGAGTCCGCCGAAGCCATCTGCGATCCTGATATCGATATATTCGAAGGGCTGGCATCCCTCAACGACCACAGTCTCATTCACCAGACCGAGCGGTCAGACGGCAGCGCCGGGTTCGGCATGCTGGAGATGATCCGCGCATACGCTCTGGAAGAGCTCGAAGCAAACGAAGAGGCCGGCGTCGTTCGAAGACGACAGGTTGAGTACCTGCTCCAGCTCGCGGAGCAGACCACAGCGGCATCGACTGGCCCGGATCACTACCGCTGGCTCAACCGGCTGGAGGACGAGCGGTCGAACCTCCACTCCGCACTCGGATATGCGATCGAACACCCAACCAGCGATCTCGGGCTGCAGCTCGCAACTGCCTTATATGGGCTCTGGTATATCCGCGGTCCACAACATGATGGCGCCATGTGGATCGAACGAGCGCTGAACTGCAGCATGGATGCGGAAACCTGCCTGCGCGTGCGAGCACTCTACCAGCTGGGAGAGTTTGCGCGCATCCGCGGAGAGTATGTCCAGGCCACAGCCCTTGCGGAACAGAGCCTGACCCTCGCGCAGGAGATAGAAGACGCCGGCAGTATCGCCTCGGCCTGGTTCCTGCTCGCCAACATCGCCAGCAGTAATGGACAGGACAGGCACGCCATCGAGCGGTTCGAGGAAGCATTGTCGAGATACCGTCAGATCGACGACCCCGATCGTGTCGCGTTCGTCCTCAACAATCTCGGGCAAGTCGTCAGCCGGCAAGGAGATATTGACCGGGCAACAACGCTATTTCAGGAATCGCTCGCTATCTGGCGTTCCACTGGTTCAGACTGGGGAATGGCGATTGCCCTGATGAGCCTGGGCGAGTCGGCGCGCGATTACCGCGACTACGCGAAGGCAAGGGATTTTTATCTGGAGAGCCTTACGCTCATGCATAGCTTCGATGACGGCTGGGGCATTCTCGATTGTCTCTACGACCTGGCGGAGATCATGCTGGAACTGAAAGAGCCGCGGCGCACTGTCTGCCTGTTCAGTGCCGCTGAGAAGATGCGCGCCGCTATCGGCGTGGTATCCGGGGTAGACGAACAGGCACGCCAACGCCGTGTGCTGGATGTCGCGCGGGCCGCACTGGACGGCGCGGAGTTTGCGACCGCCTGGGAGCAGGGGCAAACCATCCAGGTAGACGACGTTATCATTGTCGCGGTTGAAGAACCTGCCGCTGTTGCCACGCCTTCACAGCCTGCCTCCGTGCTGACCAGCCGGGAGACGGACGTCGTGGGTCTGCTGGTTGACGGCCACACGAACCATGAGATTTCCAACCTGCTCTTTATCAGCCCCCATACCGTCGCCAATCATGTTGCCAGCGTCATGAACAAGCTTGGCCTGGAGTCGCGCACGGCCGTGGCAACCTGGGCTCTACGCCACGGCATCATCTGAACCCCCTCATAGTTAGAAAT
>JACCZH010000392.1 GCA_013696045.1 Chloroflexia bacterium | reverse complement strand
GGGTCGCTCTCCGGTCGTTGTTGTTGCATGAAGTGTGCCTCCTCATTCGATTGCCATAGCTCCATGCTATCAGTCCCCGAGGAGGCACAGGTGTGTTACATCACCCGGTTGTCGCGCCCCCAATGGTGGGTGAGGAAGTTGGACATGCCGGCGGCCTCCAGCTCGGCCTCGACCTGGGACTCGTTGCGGCGCTTGGTCGGCAGGGATTCTTCGTTGGCCAGCGCAATGGCGATACGCGCCGCGAGGGCTGAGCCCATCTGGAGGCCGCGCAGATGCACTTTATCGACAGTGTCGCCCTCGGTGTGCCCGTAGCCGCGCCCGATCATTCCGGCCGTCGAGTCGGAGCTATTGAGGGTGCCGCTCGGGAAGCCGGCCAGAAAGAACGGGAAGTGGTCGGAGTGGGCGCTAATGCGGTTGTTGGTGTCGATACGGTAGTGGTTTTGGCCGGCCCATCGCTCGAAATACTCCTGCATAGCCTGATCGGATGTTGTATTGATGCGCTCTTGACCGCCCTGTCCACGGCCCGCGCCATCGAGGTTCATCACGAAGACCAGCTTCTCGGTTGAGCTCGGGTCGGTATAGCGCTCGGCGTGCTTCCAGCTGCCACCCAGACCAAGTTCCTCATAGCCGAAACAGATGATCCGCACCGTCCGTTTGAGCTGTCCGGCAAAGGGCGCCAGCACCCGGCCAACCTCGAGGCCGACCAGCGTGCCGGCCGCATCGTCGCCTGCGCCGTAGGCGATGTCGTGGCCGTCATAGTGCCCGCCGAAAAGGATAATCTCGTCTGCATTCTGGCCGGGAATATCGCCAACCACATTGGAGGAGTGTGAGAGGTAGGTGCGGTTCTGGAGCTTAATTTTCGCCTGGAGCGTGCCCCTCTCCGCCAGACGGCGCAGCATACTGCCGGTCTCGTGGGTGACGCCAATGCCGGGGATCGGCGCCTCGTGGTCGGCATCCTTCTTGCCGCCCGGATTTTTGGCGTAGAGTGCTCCGGTAATGTGCAGCAGACCGGGATTCTTATTGACAAAGATGTGGCCGACCGCGCCGGCATCGACCGCCAGCCGGTACTTGTCGGTGCGGTGTAGCGTCACCTCGCCGGGCCGATTGGTCTCGGCCGCACTCAAAACAATCTTGCCCCTGACTGCGTCGCCGGCGTGATCGAAATCGGCAGCTTCACCCTCACCGAGGTCGATAACCTCGCCCTCAAACTCACCCGAGCCGGCGAACGGCATCGCGATGGCCGAGAAGTCGCGCTCAACCGGGGCAGTGAGGCTCAACTCGCAGTTGCCGCGTTCCCACGCATACACCGGAAACTCTTCGAGATGGACGTTCTGTAGCCCGTACTCCTTCATTTTCTGGAGCAGGAACTCGGCTGCCTTGTGCTCGCTCTCGGTTCCGCCGAAGCGCGACCCCAGGTCGTCGCACAGATAGAGCAGGCTGTTGTAGATCTCTCCCGACGTCCAGACCTCGCCCAGGATCTGACGCTCGATGTCGCGCGCTGATTCCGCCATGGTTATATTCCTTCCCGATTGATAGGCATGTGAGACGTTGGCGAGTAGCATGAGGACCGAGGAACGGTTTGTCAATGGCTTCACGGAGGTTCACACTGCCGTGGGAGCCGAAAGCGAATGAATCCCGAAAGGATCCGAAACCGACATGAAACCATGGCTGCTCTTGAGCCTCGCCGCGCTGCTGACCTGGGGCGCGTGGGGTATCTTCGCTAACCTGACCTCTCAGTATCTGAGGAGCTATAGTGCGATCTTCTGGGAAGTGGCTGGTGCGGCGATTGTGGCGATCTTCGTGCTGCTGGTCTTCCTGCGTGTGAGCGGGCTGGAGACCGATCCGAAGGGCATCACCTTCGGTTTGCTCACCGGCGTGACCTACACCATCGGTCTGATCTTCCTGTTTTTTGCCCTGCGATCGGGAGTTGGCGCTGGCGTTGCCGGCACGGGTGGCCGGGTGCATACCATTCTAATGATCACCGCCATGTATCCGCTGCTCTCCGCGGTGCTGAACTACACCATTCTGAGCGAGCCAATCTCCGGCCGGCAGTTGCTTGGCATGCTCATGGGTGTCGGTGCAATTGTCGTTTTCGTGTCGGGAGGGGAGTAATTAATGAGTGAGGGGCCATTCTGGTGACCGGTTGCCGGACTATTTGATTGGAGTACAACGCATGATCTCCGAAGATGATGCTCAACGCATCGCCGAGGAATGGATTTCCGCGTGGAACCGTCATGATCTGGATGCGATTTTTGATCATTATGCTGACGACATTGTGTCGTTTTCTCCGCTTGCCATGACTCGGCTGGGTATTCCGGACGGCAAGATCAACGGAAAAGAGCGATTACGCAGCTACTTTGCGGGCGGGTTAGAGGCGGCTGGAAACCTGCACTTTGAGCTGCAACGAGTGCTCATCGGTGTTGAGGGCATGGCAATCTATTACGTCCGGGAAAACGGCAAGCATGTTGCCGACGTGATGACCTTGAACGATGCATGCAAGGTTACTACTGCGCGGGTCTTTCACAGTTAGGGATTGTCCGGCGGATTGAGCACCGTGACGGCAACCAGTGGTGTCACGTTGAAGTTCTGTTGTTCAATAGCTTTCTGTACTTGGCCGATGATGGTCTGACGTAGCTCCTGGTCCGACAACTCCGTCCCTTCGGGGCGCTGGATGTAGAGCACAACCAGAAGAGTGTCCTGACCGGGGATGTCGGCGCGGGTGAAGCGCACGTCGGCATCGACTAGCTCGGCGTTCGGGTTGGCGTTCACTGTTGAAAGGACCTCTGCCCGTGCGCGCTGCGCGAGCGTGGAGCGCTCGAACTGTGGAGACGCTGTTCCGAACTGAACCAGCATCAGGATCGCCAGCCCGGCAACCGCGACACCGGACGACAGCCAGGTAATGGCCGGACGGCCCCGGGAGAAACGGGGACCCTCGGCCTGCACGCCAAAAAACCGAAAGACGGCCGCGCCGGTCAGGTTGATACCAACCAGTTGCAGACCTAGCAGGAAGACCCCGCTCACGACCATGTCCCACTCGCCAATGACCATCCCCATGCCGGTTAGCCCGGCGGGCGGCGCCAGCGAGGCTGCGACCAGCATTCCGGCCGCGGCGCCGGTAACCAGGCTGCTGCGCTCAGATTGAGAGAGATTGAGCGCGCCAGCCGCGCCTGCGGCGAGTGGCAACAGCAGCGCGGTCGTTGAGATATTGGCTGTCTCGCCCATCAACTGGGTAGCGACCTCTTGTCGGAAGAGAAACGATAGCAACGCCGCTATCGCAATGGTGACGCCTAGCGCCGCAAAATAGCGCAACAACGAGTGCCAGAGAAGATCGAAATCGCCGCGTGCAGTGGCGAGCGCGGCGTTCATCGCCGGCCCGGCGAACGGCGCAATCAGCATGGCGGCTACCAGCAGGTAGATCGTGTTCGTGTAAAGCCCTAGCCAGACAACCACACCGGCGATGGCAGCATACGAGAGAAACCCTTTCCAGGAGCCAATAGATTGCAACCCTGAGACGAAGACCTCGAACGCGCTCCTCGGCGTCACGTCAACCGCTTGGCCCGCTATTTCCGACGGCGGCGGTTGGAGCGTGACAATGCCGGAGGGTAGGAGGGCAACCCGCAGGTCAGGAACCTGCTCGACATCTGCCATAAACGGCCCAACCTGGGCATTTGGAAGATGAATGATGATCTGGTCGATGGCGTTGCCATCAATGTCGCTAGAATGCACCAGGCTAGAGTTGGTGCCTCGATGGCTCTGGGCAGCCTTAATCACCCGGTCCCCTTCGCCGCGTGGAACCTGAAGGATCAATAGACGCATGGGCTTACTCCTCGCACTGGCCGGATTGTCCTCCGCCTGTGATCGGCTGTGAATCGAGCTGTGTCATGAGCGCTGTAAGCTGTGCGCGCAACACGACGATCTCGTCCCGAAGGGCGACGGTATCGCTGGTGTTGTCCTGCCATCCGGCGTGCGCGTCGTCGTTGCCGGTGTCCTGGGCGATGAAGTGACTGGCAATTGTGGCGGTGATGTAGCCAAAAATCGCCAGACCGTAGAGCGACAACAGCCAAGTGAGGATGCGACCCTCGGCCGTGACAGGCCAGTATTCTGAGCCGATCGTTGTCATCAACATTGCTGTCCACCAGATGGCTTCAGAGTAGCTGTGGAGACCGCCTCTTCCTTGAGCCACTTCTTCCTCGCCTGCCTGGCGGAGTGATGCCGGGCTCTCAAACACCAGCATCCCGGCCGCGCCGGCCAGGATCACGATAAGTGTGAGCGCCACCGCGTAGCCGAAACCCCGTTTGCCAAAGGTCCTTCCCAGCGCGCGCATTCCACGGTTCAGACTTGTAATGAGCCTGACCATGCTGATTGAACGAGCCGCGCGAGCGGCACGAAGGACACGCAACGCCTGGAACAGACGGAAGATTCGCAGTGCGGGAATCATCAACGATACCGCTGTCAGCCAGCTGCGCCGCAGATAAGGGCCTTTCTGAGGCGCGATAATGAACTCCAACAGGAAATCAAGAATGAACACTGCCCAGATGACGTTCGTCAGCAGAGATAGCAGCGGGCTCAAACCGGTTGTGAAGTCGATAATGAGCAAGACGAGCCAGAACATTGAGAGAACGATCATTGGCCGGTCGGTGAAGTCGCTGATCGTACGCAGGAGCTCCCAACGCTCGTGATTTTCGCCGCGCTGCTGATGCTCTTCCGGAGATGGCAAGTGTGTCACGCGCTATGTCCTTCGATTCAATATGCTGCCATGTTGACCGTACCATGCTGCCTGGACTGGCAATCTAAATCACTTCTCGTAGCGCTTGTCATCTCGACCGCGGGGTACACGCCCAGAGGGCACCCGGGGGCGTAGGGATCCCACACCCACCGGAGCTTGGTCAATAACGAGATCTCTCCACACCGGTCGAGATGACATCCATTGTGGAATCCGCTCTAATCCCGTGAGTAGGAGCGATACGGGTAGAATGCTGGGGCTGTCTATAGGAAAGGAAAGATGCATGGCTCAAGGTAATCACGCGCTTATCAATGGCAATGTCTTTACCGCCGACGACGCCCAGCCCAGCGCCACGGCGGTTGCGATTCACAACGGCATCATTGTCTATGTCGGAAACGATGACAAAGCTGCCCGGGAAGCGGCCGGCCAGGACTCGGAAGTGACCGATCTCGCTGGCAGGAGCGCGACACCAGGCTTGATCGATGCGCATTGTCATCCATTGCCATACGGCGATTCGCTGGCGAACATCGATCTTCAGACTGGTGTCCAATCGGTCCAGGACATTCTCGACCGGGTGCGTGAGGCGGCCACGAAAACCCCGCCGGGGCAGTGGCTGGCTGGCTGGGGCTATTACACCCAGACCATCCGCGAGGGACGTCCGCCGAACCGCCGCGAGCTAGACAGTGTCGCTCCCGATCACCCCGTTGCGCTCACGCAACGTTCCGGTCACGAAGCCGCAACCAATAGTCTCGGCTTGAAGCTGGGAGGCTATACCCGTGACACGCTCGACCCCGAGGGCGGGTTGATCGAGCGCGACGAGCAGGGTGAGCTCACTGGTGTTCTGATCGAGAATGCCACCCATGCGTTAGGCGACGCCGCGACGCCGGACGTCACCCCTGAGCGGGCCGAGGCCAATCTGCGCCGTGCAGTCGAGTCGTTTCTGTCATTCGGCATCACCTCGGTCGGCGAGGCGCACCTTACCAACAGCGATGCGCTGCGGCTGTACCAGAAGGTTCAAAGTAACAAGTCCACCCCAAGAGTGCGCTTCAACCTGATGCTGGCCCACCGGTTTGCGCTGGAAGCAATTGAGACTCTGGGTATTGAGACCGGTTTCGGCAGCGAGTGGCTGCGGGTTGGGCCGATGAAGTTCTTTTTGGACGGCACTGAGGGGCAGCGCACTGCCAGGATCTCGCAGCCCTATCAGGACGATGCCGGCAACACCGGCATGTGGATGTTCTCAACCGACGAGTTCAGGGAGAGGATCATCCGTGCGCACCTGGCCGGTTGGCAGTGCGCGGTACACGCCATCGGCGATGCCGCGATCGAGCTGACGCTGGACGCTTACCGCGACGCGCAACGGCAATTGTCACGCCCGGACATCCGCCACCGCATCGAGCACGCGTCGCTCCTGCGGCCGGACCTGGTCGACCGCCTCGCCCATGAGAACGTCATCCCGGTTCCTGGTGGGCGCTTCGCCTCGAACGACTACCCGGTGCTGATCGAGCGTTTCGGCGCCGAGCGGGTGCGCTGGTACCAACCCTGGAACTCGCTGCTGGAGCGCAACATCCCGGTGCCGGTGTCCAGCGACGCGCCCGTCCAGTCTCCCGACCCGGCGCGCAACCTCTGGGCCATCGTCAACAGCCGCTCCGAGTTCGACCGTGACCACATCATGCAGCCCGAGGAACGCATTAACCTGGAAGAAACCCTGCTGGCCTACACCCGCAACGGCGCCTATGCCTCCCACGAAGAACACCGCAAAGGCACGCTGAAACCGGGCTTGCTGGGCGACGTCACCGTTTTCAACACCGACCTCGCGGCGGTCGATCCGCTTGACCTTGACCAGGTTCGGGCCGACATGACGATCGTGGCCGGCGAAGTGGCGTTCCGGAGCGACGGTGTGAATGGCTCTCACTAGTTTTCGGGATGCGTTAACCCCGGATGCCCGTCTGCTCTGGGATTCTCCAGCCGAACGCCGATCCGCCTTGCAGGCCATCGTTGAGACCGCAGACCCTGTCGCAAAGCGGGAAGCTGTCGAGCGCGTTGACGGTGCCGTCCTGGAGGCGCTTGAAGCGCTTGGACTTCCACGTGGACCGATCCGTGGACTGAAGCTGTGGCCGGAATTCACCTGGTGGAATGGACGCAAGCATCCGGATTGCACCTTGTCTCTCTCTGAGATCCAGCTGGCAGATGCGGTTCGGATCAACAACGTGGACAATTTCTTCAGCAGCTGGGTGCATGAATCGCTTCACGCTCGGCAACCTTATGGGAATACGCTACAGGAGTATCGAGAATGGCCTGGCTATGAGGAAGGTTTGGTGGAGGCACTTACGCAACGGATTTTGATAGTGGGCGGTATGAGCGGTATCAGGCCGTCGTTCCCGTATTATGTGACAGCATATGAAATCTTTTCAACAGCAACCGAAGTAGACCTTGACGTTCTACTTCGAGTCCTGTGGACACGCCCTGCCGGACATGTGCGGCAGGTGTATGCAACTACGATGAATGGGCTGCGCGCTCAAAACGGAAGACCAGGGCTCGATCGGCTACAATTAGCTGGTGACCTCGCGTTTCGTATTGGTCGAGCCAACAACGTCCCAGATCGCGGCAGTATGACGGCATTGATCATGAGGGTACTTCGATGACACCCGAAGAATACGTTGCACAGGTAGAACAGTTCGCCAAGAAGGGTGAAGCTAACCGGCTGCTTGAGTTCGCCAATGAGCACGGTCCAGACCTTCGGGACTCGCTGACAGGCGAACAGCGGCATAAGCTGAGCTATCTCGCTGAGTGGGCTATCATGCTCGTCGATCTCCAGGAAGCCGCGCGGCAAAAGGTGTGAACTATGGCGGCGTTAACCAAGGGGATACGTCGATGACACCAGAGGAATACATCGAAGAATTGAAGCGTCTCTCCATTGCGCGTGAACCGGAGCGGCTACTTGAGTTTGCCGTGGAGCATGGCCAGAGCCTTCAGGATTCGATGACATGTGAACAGCGGCAACAGGTAAGCACGCTTGCTGAACGTGCCGTCCTGCTTGCCCATCTGAACGAAGCTGCGCGCCAAAAAGTATGAGCGATACGGATACTTCTGCTTGCACGGGCGATGGCAAACCGGCTCAGGGGCCGGTTTTTCTGTACATGGGGTAGGGAGTTGAGCCTTGACTTTGCCTGAATACATCACCTTCGACTGCTACGGCACGCTAACCGACTTCGACCTTGCTCCGGCGACGTTGCAGATTCTCCAGTCACGGCTGGATGAAGCCGACACCGGGGCGTTCCTGAGCGAGTTCGAGAAGATTCGTTTTGAAGAGGTGCTTGGCGAATACCGCCCCTACCGGGAAGTGCTGCACCGCAGCCTGGAGCGGGCGATGGACCAGTTCGGGTTGGACTACACGGACGAGGATGGGGACGCGCTGGTCTCGGCCGTACCGACCTTCGGGCCGTTCCCGGACGTCCCGCCGGCGCTCGAGCGCATCCGGCCGCACTGCAAACTGGTGATCATCTCCAACACCGAGGACGACCTGATCGCCGCCAATGTCGAGAAGATTGGCGTGCCGTTTCACTGCGTCATCACCGCCGAGCAAGCGCGCGCCTACAAGCCGACCCCAGCCGCGTTTCACTATGTGCTGGAAACGCTGGGGACCGACAAGGAAAACATCCTGCACGTCGCCCAGGGCTTCAACTACGACATCATGCCGGCCCACGACCTGGACTGGAAGCGTGTCTGGATCAACCGCCGCAACCAGCCGGGTAACCTTGCCTACGGACCATACGACGAGCTACTGGACCTGTCGGGGTTGCCAGGTTTGATTGGGGTATAAAGCATGACGGTACTGCGCGAGGGATTGGCGGAACGATCTCCCGCAGACATTCGGAAGCTGATCCGCGCCAATGAGTGGATGAGTCAGACAGCCGGGCTGGCGCATGACTATGTCCAGGCGAACCTGGTGATTCTGCCCCGCGAGGACGCCGAGGATTTTCGGGAGTTCTGCAAGCGTAACCCGAAGCCGTGTCCGGTGCTCGACATCACTGATCCTGGCTCGCCCGTCCCAATGAACGTTGCCCCAAACGCGGACCTGCGGACCGATCTGCCGCGCTACCGGGTCTACGAGAGTGGCAAGCTGGTCGAGGAGTCGCTGGAGATTACGCGCTACTGGCGCGATAACCTGGTGGCGTTCCTGTTGGGCTGTTCGTTTACCTTTGAGCATGGGCTGGTCCAGGCCGGCGTGCCGCTGCGCCATATCGAGCGCGGGCTGGGGGTGCCGATGTACCGCACAAATCAGGAATGCGAGCCGGCCGGACGCTTCCACGGCCCGCTGGTCGTCTCAATGCGGCCAATCCCCAAGCATTTGGCGCCGGTAGCGATCCAGAGCACTGCTCGCTACCCGGCCGTCCACGGCGCGCCGGTTCACATTGGTGATCCCGGGCAACTTGGCATCTCCGACATCATGCAGCCGGATTGGGGAGATCCTCCGGTGGTTGAAGCTGGCGATGTGCCGGTCTTCTGGGCATGTGGTGTGACTCCGCAGGCAGTTGCGATGGAGAGTAAGCCAGCCTTCATGATTTCCCACGCACCGGGCCACATGTTCATCACCGATCTCAAGATAACGGATCTGAGGACGTCCTAACCTTCAGACGTCCCGATGCCGTTTACATAGCACTGAGTCCATTCTGTAAAGCATCACGACACCGGCCTGTTCGTATTACCATGTTCATGTCCGCTAGGGGTATCATGAGGACACATTGCAGGAATTGATGTCAGGTTGCAGGCAATGGTGTTTTCGTTGCCCTCGGGTAAAGTCTGGGAGTTGATGGCTTAGCCGATGAACGATGTGATACTGATCCTGAGCGTGATTGTGAGCCTGATAGCGGCTGGCGCGGCGATTTGGGCCGCGGTGACGGCGCGGGCTGTGCTCAAGGAACAACGGCGTCAGACCCAGATCGACCTGCACGTTGGCTTGACAATTGTTGAGCCGGATGGCGAGCTGCGGCTCATTGTCCAGAATGTTGGCCGGGTGGCCGCGACCGTGACCCATGTCGCAGTCCAGATTGACACTCCACGCCTGCAAGGCGAGCATCGCGAGCGGTTGGAGGCACCGATGCGCCTCACTCTCGCCTGGCAACTAGCCCCGGCGCGCTCGACCGAGATCTCAATGGTCTCGCTGCCGGACCTCTCGGAGGCCCTGCTCTCAATCTCAATCTCGCGGGCTGACATGATTGGTCTCGCCTGGGACCAGGACGGCACTCTGCATCGCTCGGAACCGCTGCCGATCAAAGCCATCGACTGGCGCGGAAAAGGCCAGCGCACAGAGCCGGTTGACGAGGATCTGATCGAGGAGACAGGGGCGATCGAGCTTGTTGACGTCAGGGATGACGACGGGGTGTAAGGCTTTCTACGGCGTGTCCCCAACCAGGATTCGTGCCAGTTTATCGGGGTCGATGCTGCCGCCGCTGATAATGGCGACGGTTTTGCCGCGCTCGCCCGGGTTTGCTTTCAACGCGGCCGCGACAGACAGTCCTCCAGCGCCCTCGGCGACAATCTTGTTCTTCATCGCCAGAAGCCGCAGCGCCTCGAAGACGTCTTCCTCCTCGACAGTAATGATGTCGTCCAGCAGGTCGCGCATCAACGGGTACATTTCCGGGAACATGAACGATACGGCCACACCGTCGCAAAAGGTGACGCATTTCACCATGACCGGCTCGCCGGCTTTGACTCCCTGTATCACCGGGGTGCATTCGGCAGGTTGCACGCCGATCACCCGGACTCCAGGGCTCAGATTCTTGATTGCGTTGGCAATGCCACAGCTCAGTCCGCCGCCGCCCACCGGGACATAGACTGTTTGCACGTCTGGCAGGTCCTCGTGAATCTCCAGGCCGATCGATCCATGGCCGGCCAGCACATCGCGGTTGGCGACCGGGTGAATGAAGGCGTCGGGCTCGTTGTGATAGCTGCCGTCGAGCAGGCTCTGGAAGGCTTCCTCGGGGTCGCGCAGGTCGGGCACTCCGCCATAGGCGATGGTGGCGTCGATCTTGTTCTGCGGGGCGGTATGCGGCATGATTGCCCGCGCCGTTACGCCAAACTTGCGGGCCGACCAGCTTAATGCCTGGGCCGTGTTGCCGGATGAAACGGTGCTGACACCTTTGGCGCGTTCGTCAGGGTGGAGCGCCGCGACCGCGTTGTAGATGCCGCGCATCTTGAAGCTGCCGACGGGCTGCAACACCTCCGGCTTGATCCAGATGTCGTCCGAGCCGTGCAGCTGGAGCAATGGGGTGCGGACCGCGATGCCTTTCAGCCGCTCGCGTCCCTCATAGACTTCTTCCATCGTCGGGCATAGCGCGCTTGCAACAACCATGGCAGCCTCTTTCGTGTTCCTGTGCGTGGCTTCTACCAGAACACACGCTCTGCCTAAAGGTACTACTTTAGAAACATCTGCTCGACGACGCATGAAAATCGCACCGGAGTACCGTTGTCGATTGCGCATCGAACGCTCACTGTAACGTACAGTATAGGTATCGAACGCCACTTTTCGCAGCATCCCGATGTTCTGGAAGGGTCAAACGAGATCATGGGTGGCATGTGCCAATCTTCCGCCTGTCAACGTTGCGAAGGCATGCCGGCGGCCATTGACGGCGCTGGAACACTGTATCTCTGGTTCCCGCTGGGCCACAGTCTGGGTAAGGGGTTGCTGTCTCTGCAACGAGCAGAAGCTCGCTATCAGCCGGTCGGCGACAAACAGTGCGTGCTGGTGCGCCTGAATGCGGGCGATATAGAGGGAGTTGTTGCCGGACTGATGGCTGCATTCAGCGGTGAAGAAGCGCGGGACACCAAGACGCTCTTCCTGGCCCGCCGCGAAGAACCTCAGTTAGCGGACTTCGCCCAGGTTATGCCCCTGCAGCAGCTGAGCACGCTACTTCAGTCAAGCTGGCTCATCGACATTCTGGAGCAGGAACGGGTGACGAGTTTCTTTCAACCAATCGTCCTGGCCACCGATCCTAGCCACATCTTTGCCCATGAAGCCCTGTTACGCGGCATTGATGGTAATGGGGCGTTGATGTCACCCAAGCCGATGTTTGATCTTGCTCGTGACGCGAGCTTACTCTTTCAGCTTGACCGCGTCGCCCGGTTGAGTGCAATACGGACCGCCGGCCGGCTCGGAATTGGGTCGCATATCTTCGTGAATTTCAACCCCAGCTCAGTCTATGACCCGGCCTTCTGTCTGCGGTCAACGGTTCAGGCGATTGATGAATTCGGCATTGACCGGGATAGAGTCGTCTTTGAGGTTGTTGAATCTGATAGCTACTCAGACCTGGACCACCTGCGGTCGACTCTCGATTACTACCGAAACGCGGGCTTCCGGATTGCGCTCGATGATTTCGGTGTTGGATTCTCATCTTTTGGGTTGGTTGGGCAGCTGAAGCCGGATTTCATCAAGCTGGACATGAGCCTGATTCATAACGTTCATATTGACCCGGTAAAAGCGGTGATCGCCAACAATATCCTTGAGACCGCCAACCAGCTTGGGATTGAGACGGTCGCGGAGGGGGTGGAAGTGCAGGAAGAGCTGGACTGGGCACGCGACCATAGAGCCACTTTTGTCCAGGGTTATTTCATCGCCAGGCCAACAGACACCCCGATACCATCAGTTGAAACAGCGAAGTTCTGACCGCCGGTTTCCTCGAAAATGGTCTAAATCAGATGTTCATTCCGTATTACTTGGCATAATGGCAACTCTCCACCGCCCACCCTGTGGCGAGATGGGCAGTGGACAAGGGATGACAAATGGACCAGGATGGCAGGCAAAGGCAAATCCCGGACGACGAGCCGGCAAACGTTTCCGGCCAGATACATCCGGTTGACTTCGAGCAATTGGCTAGTTTTGCTGAAACGCTGCTTTCAACGCCCGCAACTCTTTACCGCACTCTCGTCGAGCACACCCCCGCCATGACATATCTGGCGTCGCCTGACGACCCGGGTGCGGTGCTGTTCACCAGCCCACAGATTGCCCGTTCACTCGGCTACACTCCGGAGGAATGGCTTGTTGACCCGTACTTCTGGCATACCCGGCTGCACCCGGACGATGTCGAGAGAGTGCTGGCTTCCGATCAGCATAATAAGGAAGGTGGCGAGACGTTCAGTCTCGAGTACCGGCTGGTTCACCGCGATGGTCACCCGGTTTGGATTCGGGATCAGGGTCTGCTGATCCGCGACGAAGATGAGGTTCCGCTCTTCTGGCTGGGGTCTACTGTTGACATCAGCGAGCAGAAGCATGCCCAGCAAACGTTGCACGAGGTCGAGGCACGCTACCGCACGCTGGTGGAACAGATTCCAGTGGTGACGTATATCGAGTATCCCAACACCGGCGGCGCGCCCCACTTTTTGAGCCCGCAGATGGAGTCGATGCTTGGGTATTCAATGGAGCAGTGGCGGGACGAGCCTGGACTGTGGGTATCGGCCATCCATCCTGATGACCGCGCATTCTGGCAAGAGGAGATCGAACGCACCGACGAGACCGGGGAGCCATTTAACCTGGAGTACCGCATGATCGCGGCCGACGGGAGAATCGTCTGGATCAGGTCGTCATCCCAACTCGTGCGTGACGATGATGGAACGCCCCGTTTCTGGCAAGGTATTTTGCAGGACACGACCGACGAGGTTATTGCCGAGCAACGCCTGGCCGAGAGCGAACAGCGCTATCGCTCGCTGTTCGACCATAACCCGGATGCTGTCTATTCGTTTGATCTAGATGGTGTGCTTGTGTCTCTGAACGTCGCGCTTGAGGAGATGTCTGGATATACCAGGGATGAGGTCATCGGCACGTCCTATACGCGTCATATCGCGCCGGAGGATATCGAACGGGTTGAGCAGTACTTTCTGGCAACCATGCGAGGATCCCCACAGAATTATGAGTGTGGGATTCTCCGCAAGGATGGCTCGCGGATTGACGTTCACGTGACCAACCTGCCGATTATTGTGGGGGGCGAGATCGTGGGCGTCTACGGTATTTCCAAAGACATCAGCGATCGTAAGGCGCTTGAAGATCAGCTCAGGCATCAGGCGTTCCACGATCCATTGACCGGCCTGCCAAATCGATTGTTGTTTATGGACCGGCTGCAGCATGCCGTGAACGGTTTGAAGCGGTCGTCACTCTCCATTGCCGTATTGTTCGTCGATTTTGACCATTTCAAGCAGGTAAATGACGGTTTGGGGCATGAGCTTGGCGATCAGGCGTTGATTGAGATAGCTGGAACAATCCAACGTTGCATCCGGCCCGGCGACACCGCCTCACGGCTCGGTGGCGATGAGTACACCGTGTTATTGATAGATGTAGCCGGCACCGACGAGGCGGTCGCCGTCGTGAAGCGCCTGATGAACTGCTTTGATAAGCCCATCAACGTTGCGGGCCATAGGCTAACCCTCACCGCAAGTGTTGGGATCGTGGTGAGTTCCTCGTCAGAGGATGATCCGGGCGCACTCCTGCGCTATGCAGATCTGGCCATGTATCAGGCAAAGTCAAGCGGCAAGGGTCTCTATGAGGTCTTTGACTGGTCTCATCCGGCCGCGGCCAGAGGGGTTGATTCCCGGTAGGGAAGCGCAGAGGCGGGAACCCCGGCAAGGGCGGCTTGCCTCCTCCCATTCACGTCAGCCTAAGCGCGCCTCAGGGAGAACAATGGTTTCTTTGACCGGACAGACGTGTTTCTGGTTACACGGGCGTAGAAAAGAACAACCATGCAGATATTCCTCCAGACAGAACGGTTGATACTGCGCCGTTTCACCGGGGCCGACGTGGACAACCTGTTCGATCTCGACAGCGATCCCGAGGTGATGCGCTTCATCAATGGCGGCATTCCAACCTCTCGCGACGAGATCGAGCATGATTCCCTGCCGGCGTTCCTGCATTACTACGAGCGTGGCGACAGGTATGGATTCTGGGCCGCAATCGAGAAGTCCAGCGGAGAATTCCTGGGCTGGTTCCACTTCCGGCCGGGGGAAGGCTCCGGACCCAACGAGCCCGAGCTCGGCTACCGGCTGCGCAAATCCGCCTGGGGTAAGGGGTACGCCACTGAAGGATCGAAGGCGCTCGTACACAAGGGTTTCACCGAGCTTGGCGCCGAGAGGATCGTTGCCTCGGCCTACGAGGCCAACACTGCTTCCCGCAGGGTCATGGAGAAAGTGGGGATGACCCTGGTGCGGACCTACCCGGTTGGCCAATCGGACCCTCTGCTCGTGGGTCCGGAGCGTTTTAACAGCAACGGCGTCGACTACGCGCTGGAAAAGGACGACTGGGAACGCCAAGGGTAGCTGGCACGTCCGTGGCCGGCGGCAGCGCTACTTACCTTTGTTAGATAACAAATCTGGACTTTGATTGAATGTGCAACCATGGATAGGCGTTACACGTTATATAGAGTGAACGGATAACCCAGTATCTGTTTGCGGCGGCGACCGCTTCGACGGAAGTGACGCAATGGGAAGTGTGCTGGTGGCGGTAGTGTAACAACCGGGGAGCTAGCCTGATTCACTTTTACCCCACCTGAGTCGACCCTGGGAGATGGACTTTGACACGCTTCCCATTCTCACTATAAGTATAAACATGCTCTCAACTCGTTAGCGATACGCTGACCGCCTCACCTCATGACAATCCTTGCAGAGGCGCCGAGCGCGACCGGCTCTGCTGTCCTGCCCCACCAGAACGAGGCGGGCCGCAATCAGATCGGCCGGCGAGCGTGTCGTCGATCTACCCATGCTCCGGCCAGCAGGCTACACAAGAATAGCGCTGTACCCACTGGAGCCGGATTCTGTTCGAGGGCCGACGTTTTGGAAGGTGCGTACAATGGAGAGTCTGAACACCCGGGCCGGGTTGCTGGAAACGGTGCGGGAGCTACGGCAGGATCTCGAGAGTGTCGTCGCTGAGGCGGGCGAGGAACGCATGGAGCAGCCGGGAAGCTTCGGTGAATTGACCTTCAAGGACGTCATCGCCCATCTGACGAGCTGGCGTCTGACGACGGCCGCGCGACTGGAAGCCGGCCTGAGTGGCGCGGAGCCGGTCTTCCCGTGGCCCGCGCATCTGGAAGAGGGCAAAGACACGGACGAGATCAACCGCTGGTTCTTCGAGACCAACCACGACAAGCCGCTCGCCGATGTCCTGGCTGATTCGCGCGAGACGTTCGAGCGGGTCGCGCGTGCTATCTCCGCACTGCCGGAGGACGACCTGTTCGTGCAGGATCGCTTCCCATGGTTGCAGGGCTACACGCTCGGGCCGGGGGTCGTGCGCGGCACGTTCGAGCACTACCGCGTCGACCACGAGCCGGAGATCCGCGCCTGGTTGGCGCGGGGATGAGCGGCATGCCCGCCATCAGGACATTGCATGGATAGAGACGATCCTCTGGGTCCGACACCGCACGCCGATGTCAACTCGGTGCTGCACGGTTTCCTCTCAACGGCGCAGAGCATACTGGGGCAGAACTTTCGCGGGATGTACCTGCATGGCTCCCTCTCCCTCGGCGATTTCGCGCCCGACCGGAGTGACATCGATTTCGTTGTAGTAACCGATTCCGATGTCACAAAGAATCAGCTAGTGAACCTCCAGCGCATGCATGCGCGTTTTGATCTCAGTGACTCTCCGTGGGCAACGGAAGTCGAGGCTGCCTACTTTCCACAGGACGCCCTGCGGCGCTACGACCCGGCCAACGCGATGCATCCACACATCGTCCGCGGCGAGGGGACGCTCGTCGTGGAACGCTT
Organism: Chloroflexia bacterium; assembly: GCA_013696045.1. Lineage (GTDB taxonomy): Bacteria > Chloroflexota > Chloroflexia > Thermomicrobiales > CFX8 > JACCZH01. The sequence continues at coordinate 1,169 of JACCZH010000392.1, read as the reverse complement.
CGACAGCGACTGGATCGTCAACCGCTACGTTCTGCGCGAACATGGGGTGACTGTGGCGGGACCTGATCCACGCAGGCTTATCGATCCCATCGACCCGCACTGCCTGCGACTGGCCGTGGCGGACATCGGAGTCTCCTGGTTAGAACCAGAGTTTCTGGAGACCGATGAACCGCGTGCCCTCCAGCTCCGGGGATATCAGGCGTACATAATCCTCACGTTGTGCCGGATGCTGTACACCCTCGAATTCGGAACCGTCGTCTCCAAGCCACACGCGGCGCACTGGGCACAGAAGACGTTGGCCGGGCATTGGGATGATCTCATTGAGCATGCCTTGACCTGGCGAAAAGATCACCAAGATACGCCGCGCAGTGACGAAGTTGCCAGGACGGTGGCTCTGATCTCTCACACAGTCGAACGATGCCGCGAGATGAGCCTCTCGCCGGTGAAACCCCCGGTTGGGTGACTTCGATGTTCAGAGTCAATGTAGCCCAAACGAAGCGTGCCAGTTGCCTTCGTCCAGAGTGTACTTCCGGCGTCACTTCGGATATTATGGCTTACGATCCCTTGGCAGCCAGATCCAGGTCTGACAATTTCGCCGCCGCTGGGAGGAACGCTAAGCATGAGCGCCAGACAGAAAGAGCGGCTCGATTCACGTTTCATGGCCTCGCTCTGTCTGGCGGCGACGGCTGGAGTGGTAAACAACGCGGCGCTCGGTCCATTCATTCCGGATATTGCCAGGGATTTCGATAGCTCGGTGCCGGTCGTCGGTCAGGTAGCCGCCGCATCGTGGCTGATGTCGGCCTTCGGGGGTGTTTTTGCCGGGCCGCTGGCCGATCACTACGGTCACCGGCGGTTCCTTGCCCTCGGGCTGTTGCTGACAATGACGAGCGCGCTCGGCGGGGCGCTGGCGCCGGGTTACTGGTCGCTGGTACTGGCGAGGGTCGTTGGCGGGTTGGGATTCTCAGCCACCGTTGGTGTCGCGTTTGCGATTGTAACGATGCGCTACAGCGGCGAAGCTCGACTGCGCGCATTGAGCATCATTACCTCGTCGCTCTCCGTCGCCGCGATCCTGGGTATTCCAGTTCTGACGTCGATTGCCGGACCGTTTTCCTGGCGCGGGGCGTGGGTGTTTGGCGCGCTGCTGGCAGCCGTCAGCACACTGTTGCTCC
>JACCZH010000388.1 GCA_013696045.1 Chloroflexia bacterium | reverse complement strand
AATTGACGACCAACGGCACCAGCTTGAGGACAATCTCGAAGGGATTGAGGGCAAATTGAAAGGGGCATCTGACCAGGCACATGAAAAGGTCCAGGAGACCAAGGACCAGGTTCAGGAGAAGATCGAGGAGGTCCAGCAAAAGGTGCAGGACGCGGCCGACTGGCGGCAGCAGTTTGACAAGCGTCCCATGGTTGGCTTGGGAGTCGCCTTCGGAGGCGGGTTTCTACTGGCTGGCTTACTGGGCGGCGGAAGTAAGAAAAAAGACGACAAGTCCCAGAGCGCTAGCTACAGCTATCCGCCCCAGTACCAGAACCCGCAGTATCAGAGCCATGGCGGCACTGAAATCGGCCGACAGCACATGTCAAGCACGATGGACAACATCAAAGGCGCGCTCATGGGGGTGGCGGCCGCGCAGGCCAAAAGCTTCCTGGGGCAATCTGTTCCAAGCTTTGACGACGAATACCGCAAGGTCGAAAAAGAAAACAGCTCCAGCGACAACCAGAGGCAGACATCCGGCGACACATCACAATCGGCGTCATATCCAGTCCACGCCTCGGATCGTCAGGAACTTGCCGGCGACCGGTAGCGCGGTGGCCGCTAGCTACACGAGACTGTAAATAGACAGGAAGAAGGGCGCAGCCATATGAGCCAGCACAACGTTAATCAGCCAGGCCGCGACAATCTGACCGAAGTCGCGTACGGATGGGACGTCATCGGTTCCGACGGCGAGAAAATCGGCGATGTCGCCGCCATTCAACCGCACTACATCAGTGTCGAAAAGGGATTTCTCTTCAAGACCGATATCTTCGTTCCAACCTCGGCAATCGTCAGCGTCGAAAACAAAAAGGTCTATCTCAACGTCACCAAGGACCAGATCGAGAATCAGGACTGGGACCGCGAGCCAGAGATGACTGACCGCCACAGGGAGGTTGCGGACTACAACGAGCAGGCTCGAACGGCCGACATGGATTCAGGCGTCAGCCGGGAAGCCGGCGACAGGATGCACATTCCCCTGTCCGAGGAGCATCTCGACGTCACCAAGCGTGATGTCGAGCGGGGCCAGGTTCGCGTTCACAAAAGTGTGGTCGAAGAGGATCAAGTCGTCAACGTTCCGCTGCGTGAGGAAGAAGTGCGCGTGGAGCGGCACGATGCAACCACGGGCCACGCTTCGGGCCAGGTTCCCGATGATGCCTTTCAGGAGCAGGACATCGAGATCCCGTTACGTGGCGAAGAGGCGGAAGTTCACAAGACCGCCCGCGTGCGTGAAGAAGTTGACATCAGCAAGGGTACCCGCGAGCGAGATGAGCAGGTGCGCGACAGCGTGCGCCGCGAGGAGCTCCACGTTGACAAAGACGATGACGTAAAGGTAGAGCGCGAGCGACCATAACCTTCGAATCGCAAGACGGGCGGGGTCCATGCTCCGCCCGGCATCCTCCTCAAACAGTAGATCCCATCATCTTCGTCTGGCCACAATACTTCCCGCTGTAACCCAGGTAATCAAGCATTCATCATCATACCGAGATAGGAGACCGCCAGATGAGCAGCAAACGCCCGAATAACCAATCCAGGACTGAGACCCCAATTCATCGAGAAGTTGTAGAGGGTGGACCAACCGGCACATCCAATGAACCGATGTTCCGTGACCGGGTACGCTGGGGACCGATCGTCGCCGGTGTGCTTACGGCGCTCACAACGCTCCTGGTCATGACCGTCCTTGGTTTGGCTATCGGCACCACGGCTTTCGAGCCTGGTGAGACAGGCGCACGCACCGTCGGAACCGCGGCCGCTATCTGGGGCATTCTCAGCGCCCTGCTGGCCTTCTTCCTTGGGGGATGGGTGGCGGGACGCAATGCGCTCGCCTCGGCGACTGACAACGGCGCGCTAAACGGCTTTCTGGTCGGGGCTGCAACGATTGTCGTGATGCTCTGGATGGTCGGCGCCGGTGTTGGTAACCTGCTCGGCCTCGCAGGCTCGAATGTCGACCAGATCGCCAACATCAACAATGTCCAGAGCGCTATCGAGCAACCGGCGGAGACCGGCGAGGCGGTCACAACAACCGCACAGGACAACTACGAAGAGGCGCGCAACAGCGCCTGGGGCACCTTTGCCGGCCTGGTTATCGCGCTCGGCGCGGCGACCGCGGGCGGGGTGCTCGGGCACCCGAACAGCGCTATGATCGCCACCGGCACTCGAACCCGGCGCACGACATCCGTGCCACGCTAACAAATGAGGGCATTTTTGCTTCGCG
>JACCZH010000387.1 GCA_013696045.1 Chloroflexia bacterium | reverse complement strand
TGCGGCATTGTGGAGCCTTGAGAGCCCGATCTATCAGGGTGTATCAACGGGATTGTAATTCGCAGCTATCTTGTCATCTCGACCTTGCGGAGAGATCTCGGTTCCGCCCATGCGTCGAGTTGCTTCAAGATTCTTCACAAGTTCGAGATGACCAGTATTTTACTTTCTGCTGTCGTTCCCGAACACGCGCGTCAAGACCGTTGTTTCACCAGACGTTGCAGCTCATACAAGACGGTCAGCGCATCAAGGGGCGTGAGCGCGTCGATCTCCAGCGTCTGGAGTTGTTCGAGCGCGGGGTGGTTGGCTCCGAAGAGCGCCATTTGCATCGACTGGGAACTGGACGTCGTAACCGCTTCGACCTTTCGGTCACGGCGGCTGGAAGATCCGGAATCATGCTCGAGGTCTGCCAGGATGTCAGCCGCCCGCCGTACGACCCCCCGTGGCATGCCCGCGAGCTGGGCAACGTAAACGCCGTAGGAGCGGTCAGCGCCACCGGGGATGACACGATGCAGGAACGTGATCTGATCGCCGGATTCCAGCACGTCAACCCGGTAGTTGCGCACGGCCGGCAGTACATCCGCCAGAGCTGTGAGCTCGTGATAGTGGGTCGCGAAGAGCGTTTTGCAACCAAGCCGTGGTGTGTTGTGGATGTACTCGACGATAGAGGTTGCGATTGCCAGACCGTCGTACGTGCTGGTCCCCCGGCCAATTTCATCCAAAACGACCAGCGAGCGCGCGGTAGCGTGATTGAGAATCGTGGCGGTTTCCAGCATCTCAACCATAAAGGTTGACTGACCGCTTACGAGGTCGTCCTGAGCCCCGATACGAGTGAAGATGCGGTCAACGATGCCAAGTGTCGCGCGATTCGCCGGGACGAACGATCCAACCTGCGCCAGCAGCACGATGAGCGCCACCTGGCGCAGATAGGTTGACTTACCGGCCATGTTCGGTCCGGTAAGGATAGCGATACGCCCTGCTTCAGCAGAGAGACGGGTGTCGTTTGCGACGAACGCGCCGCCGGGCAGCTCGCGCTCGATGATCGGATGCCGCCCGCCCTCTATTTCGATGGTGTCGTCTTCCACCATCTCCGGACGCACATACCCCCTGTTTGCCGCTATCTCGGCCAGTCCGGCAACGACGTCCAGTGTCGCGACGGCACGTGCCGCCACCCGAACCAGATCCGCCTGTGCGGCAACTGCGCCCAGGAGTTCGCGGAAAGCCTCCTCCTCGGCGGCGGAGATGCGTTCCTCTGCCGACAACACTCGTTGCTCGGCCTCTTTCAGCTCGGGCGTAACGTAGCGCTCAGCATTGACCAGCGTTTGTTTGCGGATGTAGCGCTCTGGAATAGTCGCCCGGTTGGCGTGCGAAATCTCCAGGAAATAGCCAAAGACCTTGTTATAGCCAACTTTTAGATTCTTGATACCGGTGGTTTGGCGCTCAGTCGTTTCCAGTCCTGCAATATAGGAGCGGTCGTCGGCGAGGGTTCTGCGGAGACCGTCAAGCTGGCTGTTGAAACCGTCGCGGATTGCGCCACCGGCGCTCAACAAAGCGGGAGGTTCGTCGGCGAGAGCGGCTTTGATCTCGATGGCCAATGTGTCGCAGTTGGGGACTTCTTCGATGATCTCGGGCAGCTCGTCGGCAGCCAGAATGTCTCTGATTTTCGGCAGTCGTTCGAGCGACAGGCCGAGCCGGGCCACCTCGCGCGGACCGGCCTGCATGTTAGCGACACGGTTGATGATGCGCTCGATGTCGGCGATTCCACGCAGCGTTTCACGTAGCCGGGCTCGTTTCGCGGCATTTGTGCAGAACCACTCGACTCCGTTGTGCCGAGCGACAATTTCGCTTCGGTCGAGCAGCGGCTGTCCCAACCAACGCTGGAGCATGCGCGCGCCGAGGGGCGTCTGGGTCGCGTCCACGGCTTTCAGCAGCGATGAATCACTGGAGCGCGAGGTTGACTCTGTGAGCTCCAGGTTGCGCCTTGTCTGCGGATCGAGGCTCATGTAGCGATCCACGCCATAGCTGTAGAGCGCAGTGATCTGGCGCAGACCGTTCATCTGGGTGTCCTGGAGGTAACTCAAAAGCGCACCGGCAGCGCGAGTAGCCAGTGGTTTGTCGTCGCAGCCAAACGGTTCCAGCGATATGACGTTGAAGTGGTCCTTTAACGCCTCGGTAGCGTCGTCAAGCCGCCATGACGAGTGTCTGGTTCCCGAGCGGACAACCTCCGGGTTTACCGTGGAGAGCAACGGATCAGACTCCGGCGCGACGATCTCAGCAGGACTTATCCGCAGCATCTCACGCCGGACCGCGTCCGTGAGCTCTGGTTGGGACGCGGATTCGATCGTGGTTGTGGCGAATTCGCCGGTCGTCACGTCGGCGAAGGCAATGCCCGCCCGGGAGCCGTCCGACAGCGCCGCCGCGATGAAGGTGTTGGCGGTGCCCTGGACGAACGCGGGATTTGTGGCTGTGCCAGGTGTCACTACGCTGGTCACTCGCCGGTCGACCAGCCCCTTGCCGGTCGGTTCGGACACTTGTTCGGCTATCGCGACCTTGTGTCCGGCCGCGAGCAGTTTGGCGATGTACCCGTCAGCGGCGTGATAGGGGATGCCGGCCATATCAACACGGTTGCCGCGGCCCATCTCGCGCGATGTAAGGACGATGTCGAGCACATCTGACGCGAGGCGGGCGTCGTCATCAAAGGTTTCGTAGAAATCGCCCAGCCGGAAGAACACCACGACATCCGGGTACTGGCGCTTGATCGAGAGATATTGCCGCCGGATCGGCGTGGTGGTGTCGGGTGATGTTGCCATGCGGAGCTATCGACCAATCCCGGAGATTCCCGCTAACACCAATCGGACGCTGGTGGCGCCGCTACCAACCCGCCGCATACGCCTCCGCCCGAGCGTCGGCGCCCGCCTCCAGCGTTTCCAGCTCATGGTCGACTCTGATCGCGCAGACGTTGCCCGCTACACGGGTCCACTCGGGCCACCACTCGATGTCGTGGCCACGGCTGGCGAGTTCCTCGCCGACTTCTTGAGGTATACGGCCTTCCAGGTTCAGTCTGCCCGGCCGGTAGGCGTGCGGGTAGAACGAGTCCGGGTAGGAGAACGTGCCGAAGCGCGGGGCTTCGATGGCTTGCTGGACGTCCATGCCGAAGACGGTGATGTTCAGGAAGGTTTGCAGCATGGCCTGAGGCTGCATGTCGCCGCCTGGCGTGCCGAAGGGCATCAGAAGTTTGCCGTTTCTGAAGGCCATAGCCGGATTTGGTGTCAGGCGTGGCCGCTTGCCGGGGTGCAGAGATGATGGATGATCCGGCTCCAGCCATGACTGTGATCCACGCCCCGAGCAAATGAGGCCAAGACCAGGAATAACTGGGGTGCTGCCGATCCCGTCGCTGGGCGTGGCGGAGAAGGCGTTGCCCTCTTCATCGATGGCGCAGACATACGAGGTGTCAGCCTGGGCGGGACTAACCATTCGTGCGGCCTCAGTGAGTGAACCTGCACCACCTGCGCCAGGCATCTCGCCGAAGGCGCGGACCATGTCTATCCTTCCGCGGCGCTCAGCGGCGTAGGTTTTCGAGAGCAGCTGGTCCATCGGAACGTAGACGTAGTTTGGATCACCATAGTAGCTTTCCCGATCGCTGAATGCCAGATTCATCGCTTCGGTGACGAAATGGATGTAATCGGGACTGTTGTGGCCAAGCTCGGTGAGATCGACATCCTCAAGGATGTTAAGGGTTTGCGGGATGACCGGCCCTTGTGACCAGGGGCCGCAGACATGCACATCAATGCCGTGGAATGAAGTGCTGGTTGGTTGCTCGATCTCGCTATGGAACTCGGCCAAGTCCTCTTCGCTTACCGATCCACCCTCAGCCTGGATGAAGCCCGCAATCTGCTTGCCGATGTCGCCGCGATAGAACTCGTCGCGGGCGGCGTCGATGCCGGCGACCCGGTTGCGGCTGTCGATGGCTGCTTCAGCCGCAACCATGCGACGGAATGTCTGGGCCAGGTCTCTCTGGAACAGTACGCTTCCCGGAACCGGAGCTTCACCGTGTTGCAGGAAGATCCCGGCGCTGGAGGGCCAGCTGGCAACACTGTCGCGCGCCTTGGCGATGTTGCGGTGCAGGGACGGATAGACGACGAAACCCTTCTCACACAACTCAATCGCGGGTTGGACGACCTCGGCAAAGGTGAGCTTGCCGTAGCGAGTGAGCGCGGTCAGCCATGAGTCCGGAGCGCCGGGAACGATTGAGCGTTTCGCGCCCTTGGGCAGCTTGCCGTCTTCATGATCGACGAAGTGTTGAATGGACGCCGAGCGCCCCCATTTGCCCAGGCCGCTGATCGAGAGCGTTTCACCGCTGCGAGCGTGATGGATGATGATCGGTGCGACGCCGCCGAACGAGCACAGATCCGGCAGCAATACGTCAATACAGATGCCAGCCGCGACACCCGCGTCGATGGCGTTGCCACCTGCACGAAAAATCCGCATGGCGGCTTCGGTCGCCAGATAGTGGCCGGACGCGGCCGCGTAACTACGCGCGGCAATCGGTGGGCGCTCAGATGTGCGCGGTCCCTGGGCGATGGTCATCTGCCGGCCTCCTTCTGGTGAGATTAGATCACTGTAACCTGCGAGCCTGCGTCGGTTTTAGTGACCTCAATCCGTGTAGGGAACATGTCCCGCACTTCGTCGATGTGAGAGATGACCAGTATAGTCTCAAAATCCGATTCAATCGATTGTAGTGCTTCAATCAACCCATCACGCCCACGACTGTCCTGCGTGCCAAACCCCTCGTCGATGATGAGCATGTCGATCGTTGTGCCAGCCCGGCGCACCAAGAGCTTGCTGAGGGCAACGCGGATTGCGAAATCCACCCGGAAGGACTCGCCGCCGCTATAGAGCGCGTATGGGCGCTCTCCCGATTCGTCGCGGATGATGATGTCCAGCGTTTCGATGATGTTCTCGTTTGACACTGCCTGGCGGGTAGAACGCAGGGAGACGTGTAGATGACCATTTGCCATGCGCGCCAGCAGCCGGTTCGTCTCATCTTCGAGCTCGGGAAGGATAGTCTCGACGATCATAGCCTGGATGCCGTTGCGCCCGAACGCCACGCCGAGTTCCTTGTAGGCGTCAGCGTCGAGGCCCAGGGAGCCGAGCTCAATCTGTGCATTGTCACGGTCTCCAGCGACCCGGTCGAGGTGCTCCATCTGGTTCTGGACTGCGCCAAAGCGGCCCTGGAGCTCGTCCCGCTCGGCTTGCAGCCGTTCGAGCTGGTCCCGGCTTTCCCCCAGGCGGGCGCGCAGCTCAGGTTCGCCCTCGAGCGCGGTGTTGATTCCGGCAAGCTCCTCGTTGAGCGCCTCAATTTCTGTCTGAGTTTCGTCCATGACGGTCACGCGCTCTGAGATGGTCTGCTCGAGGTTGCTGAAACGCACCCGCGCCGTTTGGAGCTCGAGATGCTCCTTTTCAAAGCGGCGCAGAGCCGTTATCTGCTTGTCCGCTTCGATTGCCTGTTCAGCATCGTAGGTGAGTTCCTTGAGTGCCGCGGACGTTTCCGTAATGGTGAGGACTAACTCGGGCTCATAGGTATTATTTTCTAGCAATGCACTCAGCTGTGCCGCGTCCGTCGAAGCCTCTTCGGCAACCTTTTCCAGCTGTTCGCGCCCGCCAAGCTCTGATTCTATGCGCCGGATGACTGCAGCGCGTTCGTTGGCGGTCGTGCTGGCTTTCTCCAGCTCCTTGATTTCGAGGGTGAGGTTCTTGACCCCGGCGTCGATCTCTTTTATGCGATCGCGGTGCGTCCGGAAGCGGTCACCGAGCTGGGTTCCTTCAGACGTCCAGAGCGCGGAAACGTGTTCGTGCTCGCCCTCGCTTATCGATCTCCGGCAAATAGGGCACTCGGCGTCACCGGTTGCCAGCAGCTCCATGTTCTGCCTGATTTCGTTCATCGCGGTTTTCAGGCCGGCACATTCAGCTTCGAGTGTCGCCTTTTCGGACTCGTTGCCGCGCAGGTCGTTGCGTGCCTGGCTTAACCGCTGGATCTTCTCGGTGTCCGTCTGGGCAGCCACTCTGAGAGTGGATAGCTCGGCCTCCCGTTTGTCGAGCTGAGTGAGAGCATCGCGGGTCTGTTGCGCGGTGGCCAGGTGGCGGTCGATCCTACGCACAACGTTGCCACGCGCGCGTTCAAGCTGGCTTTCGGCGGCACGGATTTGCGCTTCGAGGGGCTGGCGGCGGCGCAAAATGTCGGCGCAGGAGTCGGCGACGGAGCGCCACTGGACGAATTGGCGATAGCCTTGCTCGATGTCGTCACCGCGAGCGACCAGAGTTTGCAGCTTGGCGAGCGCCGCTCGGTCGGCGGCCATCAGCTTCTCGGTTTCGGCGAGGCGCGCAATGTGACGTTGGAGCCGAACGGTTGCGGCGTCGCGAGATCGGATGAGCCCGGCCAGTGCGTTGAGCTGGTCTTGCAGAGCGTGGACGTCTTTTTCGAAGACGTCAGTCTTGCTTCCGATGTCGAGCAGGCTCGAACTCAGTTTTTCGAGTTCCGCCTCAACTTGCGGCCTCTGCTCAAGCTGTTGGTCGAGCCGCGACACGAGATCGCGGATATGGCCGCCACGAGCCCTCAGTGTGCGCTCCTCGTCTCGCGCCAGCGCGTTGAGCACGTCGTAGTCGCCGAGGTTCAAAATGTCCGCCAGCACCTTCTTACGTTCGCCGGGACGTTTTTCAGTAAACGTATCGGCCTGGCCTTGCATAAGAAAGGCCGAGTTCACGAAGGTCTCATAATCCATTTTCAGAGTGGAGACGATCTTGCGCTCTGTCTCGCGAACCGAGTCCGCCGAGATTGACAGCCAGTCCGCTGCGCCAATGTCGCGAACAAAGAACTCAAGCGTTGCGGACGCGCGCGCGCCGGCTGTCCGGCGGCGGAAGACGCGGTGGTCACGGTCGCCCAGACGGAAATCAAATGTCACTTCCATCTGCGATTCGCCGATGGTGATCACATCGCGGTCGCTTGAGGCGCGAGTCTTGCCCCATACGGCCCAGGTCATGGCCTCCAGCAACGCGGACTTGCCGGCGCCATTGTCACCCGACAGGCAGGCAGTGCGAACTCCCGAGAAATCGACCGTCGTCGGTGACCGGTAGCTCATGAAGTTGTCGAGCCGCAAGGCAATCGGTATCACGTTACGTCCCCGGTTTCCAACGCCTGTCCCACTCGGATTTCCATTGATCGGTCCACTCACTATCCGACCAGCCTGCTTCTCCGCGCAACGGCACGAAGCGCACCTGCCCGACGACCCGCTTTATCCACTTAACTCCGGATCGCTCGATAATAGTCATGTGTTGCAAGGCTTGGTCTCCGATAGGCGCGACCAGCCTGCTGCCATCGGCCGGCCTGAATTGATTCAGCAGCCGGTTGGGCACGGACGGAGCGGCTGCCGTAATGAGGATGCGGTCATACGGGGCTGAGGCGGGCCATCCCTGCGAGCCATCGCCTGCATGGACCTCGACATTATTCATTTCCAGGCGCTTGAGAATCGCTTGTGCTCGAGAGGCCAGCTCCGGATGACGTTCGATTGACACCACCGCCTCAGCGATCTGGGCAAGCACAGCGGCATGATATCCGGAGCCGGTGCCGATCTCGAGCACCCGCGATGCCTGTTCAACTGCGAGAGCGGTTGTCATCATGGCCACGATGGTTGGTTGGGAGATAGTCTGGCCGGCAGCAATAGGCAATGCGTTGTCGTCGTAGGCGAGTTGCCGGAGCTCGGGAGCAACGAATTCTTCGCGCGGAACCGCCAGAAGCGCATTGAGCACCGTTGTGTCCGCGACGCCGCGATCCTGAAGGCTTGTTAACAGGCGCGAGCGATTCTCGTGCAGTTCATCCATTTCCAGGGATTGCCGTGGATTCATGTTGGGTTCCGGTTCCTTCGGGTGCGACGGATCGCGTGTATTGCCCATCATAGACGATAGCCGCTGAAGTGCCAGCATTATTGTCAGGCAGGGTACGTACGTTCGTACGGGATATTTTGCGCGCTTGACATTGCCCGAGGCGCGCAACTATCATCACATATTGAAGCTTGAGACATCCCACGGTCGTACACCGATTTGTCTGCCGGAGGGGTTCAGACGAGCTTCCACGTACTCTCAGTAAAACCTTAACAACTGAGGACTCACAACGGAAAAGGGGAGCAGACAGAATGGAATACGTTCTGATTGCGCTTGTTTCCGCGGTGGTTAGTGGTGCCGTAGCGATTGCTATTACCTACTTTTACCTGCACTCGCGTGCAACGACGAAGGTAGGTCGCGCAGATCTCGAAGCACAGCGGATCATTGAGGAAGCGGAAGCGCAGAAACGAGAGTTGGTGCTACAGGCCAAGGATGAAGGCATCCAGGCCCGCACCGAAATGGACCGCGAGGTCTCCAGGCGTCGCAAGGAGCTTGAAAGAGTCGAGCGACGCATCGAGCAGAAGGAAGAGCAGCTCGACCGCAAGACGGAGCAGGTCGATCGCCGGACAAACAACCTTCAACGCAAAGAGAAAGAGGTTGACGATGTCCGGGCGGAGCTCGACGGATTCCGCGAACGCCAGTTCGAAGAACTGCAGAAGGTTGCGGCGCTGTCCGTCGATGGGGCTCGCGAAATCCTGCTTGCCCGGGTTGAGACCGAGATGCGGGACATCCTGGACCGCCGGGTTCATGAGCTCGAGCAGGAATCGAAGGCTGAATCCAACCATAAGGCGCGCATGATCCTGGCGACAACCTTGCAGCGCATCTCCAGCGACTATGTTGCCGAGACCACGGTTTCGGTAGTTCCGCTGCCAAGCGACGATATGAAGGGCCGGATTATCGGCCGCGAGGGCCGTAACATCCGCGCGCTTGAGCAGGCCACCGGCGTTGATCTCATCGTTGATGATACCCCGGAGGCTGTGACACTTTCCGGCTTCGACCCGGTGCGCCGGGAAGTCGCCCGTCGCGCACTCCTTAAGTTGATCCAGGACGGCCGGATTCATCCGGCCCGTATCGAAGAAATCGTGAACAAGACTCGCCTCGAGCTTGAACAGATTATGCGAGAAGAAGGCGAGAAGGTGGCCTACGAGGCCAACGTCCAGGGCCTGCATCCTGATCTCATCAAACTGCTGGGCCGGATGAAGTACCGCACAAGCTACGGCCAGAATGTGCTGGCCCACTCACTCGAAGTGTCGATGGTGTGTGGCGCTCTGGCCGCGGAGCTCGGCGCGGATGTCAATGTTGCCAAGACCGCCGGGTTGTTGCATGACATCGGTAAGGCTGTCGACCATGAGGTTGATGGGCCGCATGCCTTGATCGGCGCAGACATCGCGCGGCGACTTGGACGTTCGGCGCGCATCGTACACGCGATCGCTGCCCATCACGGCGAAGAAGAGCCACAAACCGTTGAGGCATTCATCGTTGCCACGGCAGACGCCATCAGCGGCGCTCGCCCAGGCGCGCGGCGTGAGATGGTCGAGGCCTATATCAAACGTCTCGAAGCGCTCGAAGGGGTGGCAAACTCGTTTGACGGTGTCGAGAAGTCCTTCGCAATTCAGGCAGGCCGCGAGGTCCGTATCCTCGTCCAGCCGGATCAGGTCGATGACCTTGCCGCGACCAAGCTGGCACGCGATATCGTGAAGAAGATCGAAGAAAATCTGGAGTATCCAGGGCAGATCAAAGTCACCGTTATCCGGGAAACTCGCGCGGTTAGTTATGCGCGTTAATACCGGGCGACAAAAATAAGCAACGCCGCGGCGCATTTGTGTCGCGGCGTTCTTGTTTGTTTGAAGAAAAGAAAAGTGGCACTGGGTGTTGACTAACATTCGCCGTCGATGGTAAGACTACCCTCGGTGCGCCCAGCACGGCCTGTCTGTCTCAGGGGGTGTGCAGACAGGACACTGATGGGTCAACTTTCAGCGGGTTGGCGCGTGCCGGGGGTGGATTTTCTTCTGGGCAGAATGGATATGAGGATTCCAGGACACACATCGCAACCGGGAACGCGCGTCTCTCTGCAGTGCGGATCAGCATGGACCGTGCGGACGCTCGTCTCTGTAGTCATGAATCCGGTGTGTATTCAAGTTGCTCACAGGACGTTATGGAGGTTTGTCACCAGCAGGATCGAAACGACGTTGCAGCACAACACTGCTTTTCGCACTTCTTTACATCGGCTGAGTGGCCTCGCCACTTAATGGAGGACATGGATGGATCGGTTCTTTAGCAAGTTAGACCTACGAGATATCAAGATTGATCCGGAGGCGAAATTCCCCCCGACGGACGACACCTATGTCGAGACTGAAGACGCCGCGGAGCCTGTGTGGAACGGGGGCGACGATGTCGCCACTGCCGTTCTGGAGACTGAAGAGACTGTCGATGTGGTTCCGGTGACTGGCGAGACCAATGGCGCCAAAGCACCGCACCGCAACGGCGAGGTGCTCAAGGTTTCGGCGCGCTCGCGGCCAAGTGCCGTGGCTGGTGCGATTGCCGGTGTGGTCCGCGAGAGCGGGCGCGCGGAGGTCCAGGCAATAGGCGCGGGCGCCACGAATCAGGCCGTTAAGGCTGTCGCCATTGCCCGTGACTACCTGCTTGAGACGGGAATTGAAGCCGTCTGCTTGCCGGCGTTCATCGACGTCACCATTGACAACGAAGATCGCACCGCCATCCGCATGATCGTGGAGCCGCGGTAGCTGCTGACGTGACCAGGGCAGCTCGACCGCTTCAAGCGGACTTTCACACCCACTCGACTGCCTCTGATGGAACACTCGCCCCCGCCGAGCTGATTGAAGAGTCAGCCCGGCGGGGGCTTCGTGTAGTTGCCCTGACGGATCACGACACCACCCAGGGAGTTCAGCAGGCGGTCAACATGGGCCGAAACCTGGGAGTGCGGGTCATTGCCGGTGTGGAGTTCTCAGCGGCTATTGAGCGTGGAGAGCTTCATCTGCTTGGCTACGGCGTTGATCCTGACAATCAGGCGCTTGCAAAGCGGCTCTCCGAGCTTCGAGAAACGCGCCGGACACGGGCGGTCAGCATCTCGGAGCGTTTAGCAGAGGTCGGAATCGATCTGCCTCGTGACCTTGTGGAGCGTATGGGTGAATCAGAATCGATCGGCCGGCCGCATATCGCCAGGGAATTAGTGAAGCTGGGCGTTGTCGAAAGTGTTAGCGAGGGCTTCGACCGCTATCTGGGACGCGGCAAGCCTGGCTTTGTGTCGCGAGCGCTGATCGATCCTGAGGAAGTCATCCAGCTGGTGCGTGGCGCGGGCGGCGTTGCTGTAATGGCGCACCCGTATTCCGTGCCGAACTTTGGTGAGCTCGTTCCAAAGCTCGTGGATGCCGGACTTTCGGGCATTGAGTGTTACTATGGTGGTTACGATATTGATCGGCGCCTGGAGCTGGCGTCGCTCGCGAGCGATCTGGGGTTACTTGCCACCGGCGGCAGCGATTATCATGGTCCGAACGCGCGTGAAGGCCGCGATCTTGGCGCCGTTGAGGTTCCGTCGGACGCTGTCGAGGCCTTGCTCCACGCTGTAGGGCACGGATAGTGGGCACAACGTGGCTGGCATTGGAGTCAGGTTCCCGGAGTGAAGCTCGATCAGCCTTACAATTCCATCAAGGGCGAAGATACTCCACAGCGGCTGAATTGCTCGGCCGCGTTTCGAGCGCCGCCACAGCGTCGGGTGTTGGGTGACTGCCGTGAATGACAATCAAAAGGGAAAGGTCGCCCGGAGTTCCCGTGACCGCGTTACTCGCTATATCGGTCTCATTGTGGGTGCCATCTTCGGATGGGAAATAGGGTCGCGGGTTGCGGCGGCGGGCGGCGATCAGCCACGTGGCCTGGTGGAACTCATGTTCGCTGCCGGTTTTGGCGGCGTCGCCTTTATTGTCGCGCCCTATGTCACTGTGCGCTTTTTTCGATGGCTGAGGCGGAGGTTGGCGGCAATACCCGCCATTGATATCGTCGCGGCCGGCGTCGGGTTGGTGCTCGGTGGTGTTTTGTCATCGCTGTTGGCACTCCCAACATCATTGCTGCCCAATCCATACGGGCAGGTATTGCCATTTGTCGTTGCGGTTGTTGCCTGTGGGCTGAGTGTCTTTGCGGTGGTATTGCGCAAGACCGACCTGGCGTCGCTGATCTTCCGTCGTCAGGATGCTGGTGGAGTCGAGGAGAAGATCCTGCTCGACACCAGTGTCATTATCGACGGCCGGATTGTTGAACTCGTGCGCACGGGCCTGGTCTCTATGCCGCTGGGTGTTCCGCGATTTATTCTGCAGGAACTCCAGGGTATCGCGAACTCGGACGACCCCGCGCGCAAGGTGCGTGGACGGCGGGGGATGGACGCACTGGAGCGGTTGCAGCGTGAGGAACGCATCGCGATCGAGATCCTTGAAGTTGAGATCGATGAAGAGCATGAGGTGGATAACAAGCTTATCCGGCTGGCAAAGCTCTCGCGTTATCACATCCTCACCGGCGACCAGAACCTCGAGCGCGTCGCCAGGATGCAGGGTGTCAACGCCATCAACATCAATACTGTGTCCCAGGCGCTGCGTCCACCGGTGGTGGCTGGTGAGGAGCTGTCGCTGGAGATCGTGCAACCGGGCCGCGAGAACCGTCAGGGCATCGGTTTCCTGGACGACGGCACGCTGATTGTTGTCGAAGATGGGCTGAACCTCGTGGGACGCAATGTGCGAGTGGTGGTCACACGCACGCTTCAGACCGGCACCGGCAGAATGGCGTTCGCGACGCTGAAAGATGAAGTGTTGGCGTGACAACCGCACATGACGCTGCGCTCGGCGTCGTCATTGTCGCGGCCGGTTCGGGCCAACGGTTTGGTGACGCGGCCAAGGTGTTCAGCAGGCTAGACGGTCAGCCAGTGCTCCATCATTCACTGCAGCTGTTCCTCTCAATGCCGGAGGTTCAGCATATCGTGGTGGTACTTGGGGCGCACACGATTGAGGAAGGCACGACTCTGATTCAGAATCGATTTAGTCAGAATGTGCAGGTTTGTCTTGGAGGTGAGACCAGGAGTGATTCCGTGCGGGCCGGACTTACGGCACTTCCGAAGGAGCTGGAGCTGGTCGCCGTGCATGACGCCGGGCGCCCTTTGGTCCAAAGGAACATGACGCGGCGGGTTGTTGCCGCTGCTCGGGAATGTGGCGCGGCGGTGCCTGTTGTTCCGGTGAGCGACACTCTGGTGCGGATTGACGTGAACGGACAGGTCGTCAGCATCGAGGAGAGGGACGGGCTAGGCGCGGTGCAAACGCCACAAGTGGCGCGGCGCGACTGGCTAGCGTCCGCTCTTCGAGCTGAGACGAGCAACACGGACGAAGGTGGGGCATTGTTGCTAGCCGGCTACCCTGTAATGACAGTCGAAGGCGCCGTCGATAACATCAAGCTCACCTGGCCGGGTGATCTGACGCTCGCCGAGGCTATTTTGCGGCGGAGAAACCAATGACCCGGGTTGGCCTTGGGTACGACATCCACCGCTTGACTCCTGGTCGACCATTGATTCTGGCGGGTGTGACATTTGAGAGTGACGTGGGGTTGGAAGGCCACTCCGACGCGGATGTCATTCTGCACGCGGTGGCTGACGCGATTCTCGGGGCAGCCGCGCTTGGCGATATTGGCGATCATTTTCCGCCGTCGGAGGAACGATGGCGCGACGCCGACAGCCGCGATCTCCTGCGCACGGTGATGGATATGGTGCACGATCGGTTCAGCGTCGCAAATGTGGATGTGACCCTTGTCGGGGAAAAGCCCCGCATCGCACCCAAACGTCTGGAAATGCGCGAGAGTTTGTGCGGCTTGCTGGGCGTTGAGATCGATCGTGTGAGTATTAAGGCAACCACCAACGAGAGACTAGGCGCCCTCGGGCGCGCCGAAGGCATAGCGGCCATGGCCACTGTGCTCATTGAGGAACGCGAATGAGGGTCTTACTCCAGAGAGTAAGCGAGGCGGCAGTTGATGTTGGCAGCGAGCGGGTTGGTGAGATCGGACGCGGATTGCTCCTCCTCGTTGGTGCTGCGCCTGACGACACCGGCGACGATGTGCGTTACCTCGCGGAGAAGATCACCAACCTCCGCATATTCGCGGACGACGACGGCAAGATGAACCGCTCTGCGCTCGACTATGGCTATGAGCTGTTGGTCGTTTCCCAGTTCACGTTGCATGCCAACGTGCGCAAAGGACGGCGGCCGTCATTTATTGGCGCTGCGGGGCCGGAGATTGCTGAACCACTGGTCGAATCACTGGTGGCTGAACTGCGCTCGACAGGGTTGGGAGTTGAAACCGGCTGCTTCGGCGCCGAGATGGCGGTGAGCCTGGTAAACGATGGACCGGTCACTATCTGGTTGGATACTGGGGATCTTCGAGGGTAACCGATTCGCTTCCCAGACAACGGTCCACGCTCGTAAAAGCAAAGTGCGACTTCTGGGCTACAGGTCCGGAAAAACGCCTATGTTATAGTCCCAGCATCAACGAAGTAGTTCGCGCAACGGGAACAAAATCCGTTGAGAAATGCCTGGCGCGATAATGTGCGTTCGCTGGAGGAAGCTGTGACGGAGCCGGATACAGATCTTGACGATGTGAGTTCGGACGAATACGACCCGACGCAGGATTTCGACGCGTCATCGCACGAGAGGGTCCAGTTGATGGCAGATGACACCGTATACGAGCCGGGCACGAGTTTCGTTGAGAACGAGCGGCCCACCGATCGGCTGACAGAGATGCCGGCCTGGTTGCAGACATTCGCCGCTACCGAAGCTCCCGCAGACGACACTTTAGATGACACAACAACCGTTAGCCCCGAGCCGGCGCATGAACCACCCCCGCCAACCCGGCTCGTTGAGCCAGATTCGACCTTGCCGGAATGGCTGCGTGCCGATCCGTCGCAACCCGAGCCAGTTGCCCAGGTTGCAACACTCGAAAGCTTTGACAGTTTTGATGAACCGGACGAGAATGCCGCTGCCAGCTTCATCAGCGAAGATGACCTTCCAGACTGGTTACGAGCATTTTCCCAGGACACAACGGTAGCTCCGGCTCACACAACGATGGACTCCAACCGCTCTGTGGCAAACAACCCTGCTCCCACCAGCACGACCCTGGTGCGGGTTCCTCCGACCGAGAATGTGTGGCTCTCCACGTACGAACACCAGGCCATCGGTCCGGGACGCACGCTCTTCGCGCTGCTGGCATCCAACGGTGGGGCCGCGACATTCGTCGACGCGAAAGGAGCCACTGGCGCAGAGCACAGCGGCAGCGTCCAGTCGAATGACGCTACAAACCGGCAAATAGCGGCAGGCGCGGAGCAGCGTTCCGAGGCTGGCTCAGCCACTGACACGGTTGAGAAGCCGCGCAATTCCATGCGGATGCTGTTGATTGCGCTCCTCGTTGTGCTGTTGCTAGTGTTCGTTTCGTATAGGTTGATGGTTTAGTCTGGAGCGCGGCGATTGTCCGGTCTCCGGACTATATAAGGGGGCGACGTGGTGTCGTATCAAAATGCGGAGGTCGGCGGCGCGACTGGCCGCTCAACGGCGGATGATTACGAACAGGGCGCGACGACTCTGGGTTCAGGCCTCGTTATTGACGTGGACCGCCATTCAGTGCGGGCGGTATTGTTTGATACGGTCGGCGGGCACGGACGATTTGTCACCGCCAGCGTGTGCGCCTCGACCGTACTGCCACCAATTGCCGACCCTTCAACCGCCATCCGGCAGGCCATCCGAGCGGTAGAGCAGGACACCGGCATGACGTTGTTGGGTGACCACGGCGTTCAGTCTCCACGGCAGGACCATTCGGGAGCAGATTTCATCGCGCTCACCGGCCAACCTGCACCGCCGGTGAGGTTGGCCTTTGTGCCGATTGGCAATTCCGCGCTGGCAACGACGTTGGTTGCGGCCGCCCGCCGCACAGTTTCCATCGTTAACATCTTCGACAGCAACGTTCGAACCGACGATGGCACGTTGTCTGGCTCCATGCTGGAGTCGTCGATTCGCGCGTTCCAGCCGGATGCCGTGGTGATTCTGGACGGAGACAACACGCAGTCCGAGTGGGCCACGGCTGTTGGAACGTTGAGCAGCCTCTCCGCTGAGGGGACCATTAATCAGATCATTATCGTTGCCCGCGACCAGTATCAGCAGCAGGCGGCTCAGACGATGGGGGAGGATGCTGATCTGCGCGGCATTGATCCAGGCGAGTTTTCACCAGCTGACATCGCGGCGGCCATTGAATTAGAGTTGCACTCCCTCTATGAGGCGCGCGTCGATGCGCCTTCCATGATCGCGTCGGACCAGTCCGTGACGGTCGTTGGCCGTGCCCGGGCAGGCGATCTGGTAACGCAGTTCCTTGCGCGACGGCGTGAACAGACTGTGACGGTGGTTACGGTTGGAGATGGAACCATAATCCATTCGGCAAGCCCGGACTCGAGTCTTATCGGCATGCGACCCGAGGTGGACGCGCACGCCAACATTCGATCCGCCTTGCGCCGTGACGCGCGGCATTTTCTACGCTGGCTTCCATTTTCAATGTCTGAGGAAGAGCTTAACCACTGGATCTTGAACCGTGCGTTACGCCCATCGACGATGAGCGACACGCCTCGTGACCGGCTGATCGAGTCAGCGGTTGTCACGGAAGCGCTGCGGTTAGTCTGGGAAGATCTGGCGCCCACCGAGCAGCGCCATCACGATTTGATCGTTGGCGGCGCATTATTTGCAACTTGGGATTCTCCGGGCCTCGCGTTGCTCTCAATCTTGAACGCGCTCGAGCCGAAGCCCGAGAGCGGTCTGGTCGAGGTTGCCTTGGATCTGGACGGCCTGTTCCACGCAGCCGGCGCCATCGGTGAGCTATCCCCGGCACTTGCGGCCGACGTCGTGGAGCGAGACCTGCTGCTTCCCCTGGCAAGCGTGATTGTAGTCAATGGTGATGTCAAAGAAGGTGACCTGGCGGTGCGCGGCACGATCGCATCTGAGCGGGGTGGTAGCCGCGAGTTCTCGGTCCCATCCGGAAGCATTCATCAATTGGATCTGGGCGCCGATGAAACAGCGATCGTGACTATCAACTGCGAGCCGTTGGCCACAGTCGGCAATAGTGAGCCAGGTGCAGAGGTTGTCCTGGGACAGAACACGCGTCTGCGGGGCGGTGACCTTGGCATTGTCATCGACGCGCGCGGACGGGCGCCGGGGCCGGCCACAGACCCATCAGTCCAGGCAGCGCGAATGTCAAATTGGTTGAGCGATTTGAATGCGAAGGAGATCGCGGGATGACGAGCTTCCCAACCCTGGAGCCGGTCGTGGTCGACGGGGGAGCCTTCCTGATCGATCGCCAGCTGGACCGCGCCGGACACGTTGAAGTAGGCGTAGGCGACGATGTTACCCCGGAGACCCTTGTCGCCCGCACCGGCAATATAGAAAAATCATTCACGCTGTATCTGGCAAATGAGCTTGGGGTTGCCAACGACAGTCTGAAAAAATACCTTGCTAAGTCGATAGGCTCAGCGGTAAATGAAGGGGAAACAATTGCCCGCGTCCGCCGAGGGCTGAGGACGGCTGCGGTCCGCTCTCCGGCAACAGGCACCATCGTTCATGTTGACGATAAGGAGGGCACGGTTACATTGACCGCCTCCACCGGTCCACGCGAGCTAAAAGCATTGGTGAGCGGGGAAGTTGAGCGGATTCATTCCGACCGGGGAGTCACCATTCGCACGATAGGGTCGAGAGTCTACGGTATCGTCGGCTTTGGCGGTGAAGCGACCGGAACATTGACGGTGGGAATCGACCGGCACGACCGGGAGCTGACAGCCGACCAAATCAACAAAGATTGGCGCGGCTCTATCGTTCTTGCGGGTATGACCGTCGGCGTGCCGGCTCTCAAGCGTTTAAGGGACGCCGGTGTTGCGGGGATTATCGTCGGGAGTATTTCTGAAGCCGATGTGCGCCGTTTCTGTTCTGCGAACGCTGAGGACTCAGGTACATTCTGGGCGTCCAACGGTCAATGGTTTGCGCATGAGGCGGACTCGGCGCCATTTGTCATTCTTGTGACGGAAGGCTTTGGCCGGCACCAAATGGCTGAGTCGGTGTTTCAGTTTCTTGCGTCGAAGGCTGGATCTTCCGTTTCGATGCACGGTCAGACGTCAGTTGGGGAGTGTTTGTCGCGTCCGGAGATCTACATTACCGGAGACGGCGACGGGGCAAAGGGTGGTATGTCATCCCAGTTGACACTCGATCGAAGCGTCCGGCTGGTTGACGCGACGCACATGGGCGCGATCGGGACCATCGAGTCCGAGCCCGTTACGCGGGCCATGTCCAACGGCGTTCAGCGCGACTACGTTGTCGTGCGGCTTGCCAACGGCGAATCACACGATGTGCCCGCGGCGAACGTCGAGGTGCTGTCGTAACAGCCATCCCTGATACCACAGGAGTGAATCGGTCCGGCCACTACAGCGTCGAAAATGAGAGGACCGGCGGAGCCTACGCCCTGCCGGTCCTCAGATTCCGCGCGTCGAGTAACGGCTAGTTGCCGACTTCGCGGTACTCGCCTTCGACGGTTGCCTCGTCATCTTCGGTTACCGGCTCTTCAGCCTGCTCAGCCTCGGGAGCGGCTTCGGCGTCGGCCTGCTCGTACATGGCGGCCCCAACCTGGGAAAGAGTGTTGGTCAGCTCCTGATAGGCAGGCCGCAGACGCTCCAGATTCTCGGGGTCGTTCTCGAGAATGTCACGCACTGTCGCGATCTTTTCGTCGAGGCTAAGCTTGAGTTCGCTGTCCAGGCGATCACCATGGTCGGTCAGCGTGCGCTCGGCCTGGTAGATCATCGATTCGGACAGGTTGCGGAGCTCGATGGCTTCGCGACGCGCTTTGTCTTCTTCGGCGTGCGATTCGGCTTCCTTAACCATGTCCTGGATTTCGCTCTCGGTCAATCCACTGGACGCGGTGATCGTCACCTTTTGCTCACGCGAGGTTGCCTGGTCGCGCGCGGCAACGTTCAAGATGCCGTTGGCGTCCAGATCGAAGGTCACTTCGATCTTGGGGATACCACGTGGCGCGGGCGGGAGACCATCGAGGATGAAGCGAGCCAGCGTCTTGTTGTCGTTCGACATCGGGCGCTCGCCCTGGGTGACATGGATTTCAACCTGGTTCTGGTTGTCGGCCGCGGTCGTGAAGATCTGGCTCTTGCGCGTCGGGATCGTCGTGTTGCGCTCGATCAGCCGCGTCATCACGCCGCCCTTGGTCTCGATGCCGAGTGTCA
>JACCZH010000378.1 GCA_013696045.1 Chloroflexia bacterium | reverse complement strand
GGCATCGTCGCCAGTGTCGCTATCGCCAGTATCAACCTGAGCCTGGCACTGCTGGTGAGCGGCGCGCTGTTCGTCGCGCTGGGGATCTTTCTGGCGTTCGTCATGCCAGAGACTAACTTCACGCGGGTCCCAGAGAGCGAGAGGAACTCCTGGCAGTCGATGGGCGACACACTCAAGGAGGGCGTCGGGACGGTGCGCGGCAAGCCGGTGCTGGTGACGCTGCTCGTGATTGCCACCGTGTGGGGAGCCGCCAGCGAGGGGCTGGACCGGCTCTGGGAGGCGCATCTGCTGGCGAACTTCACCTTCCCAGCGCTGGGCAATCTAAGCATCATCGTCTGGATCGGCATCATCAACGCAGCCGGCATGCTGCTCAGCATGGGAGTGACCGAAGTCGCCAGGCGGCGAATTGACAGCGACAGTCACATCGCCGCCGCCAAAGCCCTGCTGGCAATGACCATACTCATGAGTGGCACGATCGTCGTGTTCGCGCTGGCCGGGAACTTCACGCTGGCGTTGGCGGCCTTCATCGCCACCGTGACACTGCGGCGCGTCAACCGGCCGATCTACGCTGCCTGGCTAAACCAGAGCCTGACGCCCAGAGTGCGGGCAACTGTGTTTTCGATGGCCGGTCAGGCAGACGCACTGGGCCAGATCGTTGGTGGTCCGGTCATCGGCCTCATCGCGACCTTTGGCTCGCTGAGGATCGCCATGGTCGCCGTGGCCGTCATCGCCATGCCTCAAATCGTGCTGTATCTGCGGACGCTGCGGGCCGCGCCGCTCGTGCCGGTAGTTGAACCGGGCTCAAATTGAGCCGACCATGTAGAGGCGACGCGGCGCGTCGTCTCCACGACCATAACGATCGCCACCCTCCGCCGTAACGGCCGGAGATATGGCGTCCAAGCAGCGATAACGCGATCAACAGACTGCCCGCTATGGAGCTATTGATGGCTGCGTTCATCACAAAACCGAGCAGCAAAGGAGAAACCAGCAACCATACTCCGACCAGCACATTGATCCAGCGCAAGCCACGCCCTATCTCCCACGCCGAAACCACGGCAGCACTCACCGCGAGTGGGCCGGCAATCAACACACTTGTGCGGGCAGGATCGTCAAAGCCCAGAACCGATGGCGAGGCCATCAACCACACTCCAACCACCGCCGCCGCAAGCTGGAACCACATCGACACCGTCCACTCCTATCCGTTGACCGTTGCCGGCCCGGGCACATCCTGGTCACTGCCGCCGCGCCAGAACGCGCGCCACAGCGAGTGCCCGCGCTGCTTCTCACGCTTGAGGAACTGCAATGTGGCCAGCACTTCATCCATCGCCGGCCCGATCATCACCAGCGAAACTGCCGCCGACGCCAGGCACAACGTACACCAGGAGTCATACAGCACCGGCTGAAAGATGGTCAGCATGATACTCACAGCGCCCAAAGGCCCAATCGCAAGACCAAACAGCACCACAATCCACGGCATGCTTCGCCAACGGTCGCGCCGGCCAACCACTCCGGCTGCTGCGTCCACGAGATACGCCAGCGCGCCCAGCGCAGCGTCGGGAATCGGCAGGACGGTGGACACGCTGGAATTCAGAATCGTCTCGCTACCGTCCCCGAAGAATGGCTCCCACACCGTAGCGACAACATCAAGTTGATACAGGGTGAGATAGGTGGCAATGCTTACCCCGATCAGAGAGATCCCAATGATCGGCAGGCGCTGTGGCCAGCTTGACGGATTGTTGTCCCAGCCTGGAGGAGTATATTCGTCGCTCAGGGGAACTTCCTTCTTTTAAGACAGTATCATCTTCCGTACGGCGTAACGATGGAGTGTAATAACTCGATTCGGCAGCGCCTACCCCCTACGAAAAACGCTTTGCTCCCTGTCCGTAATGTAATCAAGAAAGTACATCCGGTATACAACTCATCGTACAGAGACATGTAATTCCCGTACTCTGAGCGTAACACCATCCCGAACGCGACCCGCCAGATTTAGCCACGCAACACCCGGCGCATTCTCTCCATGGCTTCCTCAAGGATCGGCTCCGGTTGCAGGAGTGTGAAGCGCATATAATTACCCCATTTCTCGCCAAACGCCGTGCCGGGGAAGACGAGCACACCGGCGTCGCGCAGCAACAGGTACGAGAGCGTGGTCGCGTCAATGCCGGTCGAGGAGATGTTGGCCCAGATGTAGAATGCGCCCTTCGGCTGGCCGAAGGTCAGCCCCATGCCGGTCAGAGCGTCCATCACCAGCTTCCGCCGCCGATCGTAGATCTCGCGCATCTCAGCGATGCACTCCTGCGGGCCATCCAGCGCCGCGACCGCCGCCCACTGTGAGACTGTCGGCGCATGGATATTCACCAGTGCCTTTAACCCGGCCACTGCGTGGATGAACTCAGCCGGAGCGGTGATGTAGCCCACACGCCAGCCTGTCATCGCGTAGGCTTTGGAGAGTCCACCAAGCGTAATCGTGCGCTCGCGCATACCCGGCAGTGAGGCGATGCTGACATGCTCGGCGCCGTCGTAAACAAAGTTCTCGTAGATCTCGTCGGCGATAACGATCAGGTCGCGCTCTATCGCGATCTCGGCCAGGCGTTGCAGATTGGCGGGCGAGATGATGCCGGCTGTCGGGTTGCTGGGTGTAATCAGCAGGATCGCTTTGGTCCTGTCAGTAATGCGCGCCTCAACCTCAACGGGGTCCAAATCAAAATCGTGCCGCTCGTCGGTTGGTGTTAGCACGATTCTCCCGCCGGCCAGGTGGATGGCGGCGTCATACGAGGGATAGCGCGGATCAGGCACGATCACCTCGTCGCCAGGCTCGATCAAGGCCTGCACCAGCAGGAACAACGCCTCCTGACTGCCAGTCGTCACCAGAATCTCGCGCTCCGGGTCGGCCTTAATTCCGTTCACGCGCAGCAGCTTGCGCGCCAGAGCATGTCGCAGCTCGGGCAGGCCACGGGTTGGCGCGGGACCGGTGCGGCCCTCGTCAATCGCCGCTATCGCGGCGTCCACAATGTGGGCCGGCGTCGGCAGGTCGGGGTCTCCCAGGCCAAGGCTGATAGCGTCCGGTGAACGGGCCGCCAACTCCTGGAGAGCAAAGATGTTGACCTCGTCGACCACAGTGTCCGTTCTCTCGTTCATCCTGCCTCCACAAACGACGCCAGTCTGGTTACGCCTTCAATAAGCATCGTCTCCTCAACCCCAAGGTTGATCCGTACATGACCCGCTAACGACTCACCGAAGATTGAGCCAGGCTCGACGACCACTCCAGCCTCGCTCGCCAGGCGTTGGGCGAAACGATGGTCGTCCATGCCAGATTGTCTGATGTCGATCAGTAACGCTGGATACACGTCCGGCTGAATGACTGGGATACCGCTCGCCGCAAGAATCTGGATCAGCATGTCCCGTCGTCTGGTGAAGCGGTCACGCTCTAGTGCCAGCAGCTCGCCCGCGTGCTCTAGCGCAGCTTGCGCGGCAAACTGCGCGACGGTTGTGGTGCAGATCGACATGGACTCTTTCAATCCGGCCAGCCGCTCCATCCCGTCCGGCGGTGAGGTGAAATAGCCAACCCGCCAGCCGGCCAACCCGTAGCCGCCCGAAAACGATCCCACGGTAATGACCTCCGCCGCCAGATCTGGACGGGCAAATGGTGGAGCGGGCTGGTAGCGATCCGGCGCGGCTGAACGATCAACGATGACCGTGACATCCTGTTTCCGGGCAGCCTCAAGGAGCACTGTTAAACCGTGGTCCGGCATGGCAACGCTACTGAGAGAAGACGGCGCTGACACCACCACAACGTCGCCGCCCTCCAACCGCGCATCCTCGATATCCGTCAACACCACCGGTTGCGCGCCAATGAACCGGACGACATCTATCACCCGCGGAGCCACCGGCTCCAACAGCAGCGCTCGGTCGCCAGGTTGCAGTGTCGCCTGGAGAGCAATATAGAGTGCCTCAGCACCTCCATTTGTAATTGCGACACCTTCAGCAGTCGCCGGGAAACCATCAACCGTCGACATCCCGGCGATAGCCTGCCGCAACGGCAGAATCCCGGTGCGCGCGGTGTAGTGCGTCTCGCCACGCTCAAGCGCAGCTTTTGCGGCCTTTCGGATTGGGGCCGCCGTCTCCTGTGGTTCAGGCCGGGTGAGATCGAGCAGCTCGGCAGTGTCAGCCTGTGCGCCAATCGCGGCTCCGTGCCCAAGCACCCGGACGGCTAACGCCCGTCCCATCGGTGTATCCGAGCGGAGAAGATCAGACACGCTCAAACCACGTCCCTTCCTGGCGCGGCAACAGCGCTACCGCAATCAATCGGTTCATTAGAGTAGGATACAAACACATCATAAGCGCTAAAGTCAGGGGAGAATGCCAGGCGTGCCGCATTTTGACGACTACCAACCACTCGCCAGCTATGGCCCGACCGAAAACCTCGCCTGCCGGGAGACGGTCTTCGATTCTGATGTGACAGACGACCAGCTGCGCGCGTCCTCCCGGCTTGCTTCTCAGCTTACCCGTGCCTGGCCGGGATTTCAGCTTGTGCTGCTCATGAATGATGGCCAACGTGGCCGTGGTGTCTCGTTCTGGCAAAATCAGCAGACTCTGGATAACTATATCCACCGCCATCAGGGTGACCTGCACGACCACGTTGCCAGCCACGAACCCGACAATCCCTGGCTCACCAGTGTCACCTCCCGCCGCAGCGGGGTAGTCGATATGTATTTGACCGGCGCCTCAATGCCGGCTGCAAATCGCGAGGTCGTCAGCTGGTACCCACCGGGCGCGGTACGAATAAGCGAGATCCGGCAACTGGAGGACCTCGAGACGCTGCGCAACTGGTGGCCGATGATTGCGTCCCCCACCGCGCCACGATCGCTGGTGCAGGTGCATGGCTTCCAGTTTTTCGCCGCCGTTCTCTATCCAGACAATGTCTACGTCACCTATCTGGGCTTCCGCAACCAGGACGACCTCGACGCCTACCTGGCGTCCGGCCTGCACAGCGCCCACGACGGCCCGTTCGAATCCACGGAGTTCCGCGCCAAGCTGGAGATTGTGACCTCCACCGGCAGGCTACTGGCCTGGTTTATGCGCGACGTTGAGGTATCCGGCTTCACCCAAGGCGAAGCATAGGCACTTGCCAACGGGGCCGGCCCTTATGACGACACAGACGTAAACCATTAGCTTGCGGCTTCCTAATGTCTTTATAGCCAAATTGTCCTTTTACGTATGGTACTTTTGTCATAGGCTCGTCCATGACCCTGGCAACCTTTTTGCGAGCCGCCGCATAGCTCGGCTTCCGCATGAAGACAGGCGCGATGCAAGCAGCGATCTCAACAGCGGACAGGCACGACAGCGTCAGGTTCCCGGGTAGGCCCTGGGTTACCTATGGGCTGATGTTGGCGATCATGGCAACAATGTGCATTG
>JACCZH010000360.1 GCA_013696045.1 Chloroflexia bacterium | reverse complement strand
GTGTACCCCAGTGCATCCGGGTCGAGATGTAACCACAACTGCGGAATCGGCTGCCTTGAGCTGATCTGGTACTCTATCCGGACGCCGGGTATCCCTTCAAGCGGTTCGGCGATGCACGCCAGCATCTGCTCCCATCGCCGGAAGTCCGCCGCATCGTCTCCGGCGGCATAGGCGCGAAGGGCGGTGAGGAGCCCGGCGATCTCCTCGCGGCCGACCTTCATCGCTCTGCCGAGCCCCTGGTGCGGAATGCCGCTCAGATGTCCTCGTTGGGTTTGCTCTCGTCGCGACCAGGTCGGCAGCCGTACGTCCATATCCAGGTGTTGCAACGCCACCGAGGCCACGAGGTCGGCACGGCCAGCCAGAACTCCGCTCGCCTGTGGCCCTCCGATCGCCTTGCCGCCCGAGTAGACGACAAGGTCGGCGCCTTCCGAGATGAACCGGCGCAGATTGCTGCGTGGGGGCAGCGACGCGGCCGCATCGACAATCACCGGCAGATTGTGGCGACGTCCGATTTCCGCCACCTCGGGCAGGCTCAGCGTCCCGGGCGTCGCAAGGATCGGGCACGCAATCGCGGCGGTGCGTTCTGTGATCGCGGCCTCCAATTGCCAGGCATAGGTACCGCCAGCCCCTGGGTACCCAAGATAGCCGACCTCGACGAAGGTGATGCCGGACGCCCGCAAGGCATGGTCGTAGGCGTTTCTGTGACCACGTTGAACGATGACTTCGTTCCTGAGTCCTGTGGTGTCAGGGAGTTGGTCCATGGCCGCCGGATCCAACCCCGCAACGCAGGCAGCGCCGGCCAGCGTCATACCCGCCGCTGCCCCGGAGACCACGTATCCTGCCTCCGCGCCGGTGAGGTCGGCGATGACCGTACCGGCGCGTTCCTGAAGCTCATCCATCAGCACATTGGATCCAGCCGCCTCGACCATGGCGTCGAGCACGGCTGGAGAAACCCGGTTGCCGCCAAGCCTTGTCAGCGCTCCAGCCGCATTGATAATCCGCTTCACGCCCAACTCTTCGTAGAACCCCATTGTCGCCTCCATTGAGCTTGTGCCGATGTCCGAGCGCAACGCTTGCCACAGTACATGCACCGGATTGACGTTCTCATGAATGCGTCATACCGTCGAGGCATTGACTGACGCGCGCCGTTGGAAACATGATATCGGACCGCGAAAAAGCCGAGCATGCCGGCGATTCGGTCGCTCGTAGCAGCGCTTATTGGGGGAAAAACGGAATGCTTGTCAGGCCACCATCCGGGAAAAAAGTTCTTTGGCAGGAGATGCTCCGGCATGAGCTCCTGACAGCACTCGACCAGCGGCCGGTCGTTATCGTGCCCGTCGGATCGGTCGAGCAGCACGGCCCGCATTGTCCGATGGATGTCGATATCTCGATCCCGTATCATCTTGCGATTCGAGCGGCGGATGCGATCGATGATTTTCCGGCGATCGTCGCTCCACCCGTGCTCTATGGATTCACGCATTACAACATGGGCGAAGTCGGAACCATCACCTTGAAGCTCGAGCTCTTCATTGAGCTGATGTGCGATATCGCTCGAAGCCTGTGGGCAAACGGGTTTCACCGAATCATCCTGTTGAACGGACATGGCGGAAACCAGGCGCCGGTTTCGTCCGCCTCCGTCAAACTTGCCGAAGAAGATGTCTGGGCGCTGCCTCTCACTTACTGGAATATGGCCCTTGATGAGCTCAGGGATTGGAGCGATGAAGATGACGTAGGGAGCATCGGTCATGGCGGCGAATGGGAAACCAGCCTTCAACTCTACCTGCGTCGCGAGCTGGTTGACATGGAGCGAGCTGTCAAGGATGCGTGGCGCATGAAATTCAGCAAGACCGTGCAGCGCTACGCACGGTTCCCGGAACGTCGTAGGGAGATGGAGCACGGGGTAATGGGAAATCCACTGGTCGCATCAACCGCCAAGGGCGAGCGACTCTTCAATGTCCTCCTGGAGCGACTGGTTGAGTTATGCCATGAATATCACCAGGAAGAACCACCACGCTATCGCGAATTCGGTTCCCATTGCGCCTGATGTAGTTGCAGGTCCTGTTCATCGCCGTTTCTGGGCGTCATCGGCGTAGTCGTCGTTGAGTCAGTGAGGAGTGAAAAAGCGAATTTGTTGACAGGACAAGTTTCTTTAGTAGGATGGAAACAGGCGGGAATCGAACAGCTTGGGCGCCAAACCGGGCAGGCTGCAGCAGTGATGTTCAGCGATCGAAGGAGCGGCACAATCGAATTGGGAGCAGTCTCATGGTCAGCAAACGTGGATCCACAACTGGCACTTCTTCGCATGCCAATCGCCTGAATCGGCGCGATGTCATGCGTCAGTCGGCTGGAGCCGGCCTGGGCGCGGCGTCGGCAGGAATGCTGTTGAGTCAGGGAGGGTCAGCCGCTCCCCTCCAATCAGCAATATTGGCGCGACAGTCTGAAGAAGGCACGTATGGAGGCACCTTGCGCGTCGGGATCCTCGGAGAACCGCCCACGCTCGACGAGCATCAAACCACCGCGAATCTCGTGGCC
>JACCZH010000357.1 GCA_013696045.1 Chloroflexia bacterium | reverse complement strand
GATTGAGAATGAGCGGTACCGCAACCTGGGCGCCATACGTCCCCTGGGACAGCATGCCGGGTTTGGACATGTTGTCCATGCTTCCGGCCAGCCAGAGCGTTTCGGCGTCCAGATCAAAGGTGAGCATTACGGCGCACTGCGCGCCGTCTTTCCAGCGACCCATCGGTATTAACTCCCGTTCCTCACAGCATGAACCCGACAAGCCCGCGCCATGAGGCGGTCGTCTAGCCGAGGTCCATCAAGACAGCTTCTGGTTCCTTCATGTACCCCAGAAAGATCGGCGTGTCCAGCTTTGTGTATGGTCTGGATGCAGCTGCGCGCAGATACTCCACCATCTTGACCATGTCGGTGATGTCGTCGGACTCGAAGGCGACCACGAACTCATGGTCGGCGATGCCGAACGAGCTGATGGTGTTGGAGAGAATATCCGGGTACTCGCGGCCCATCTTGCCGTGCTCGGCCATGGTGGAGCGGCGCTCTTCGAAAGGCAGCTGGTACCACTCGTGGGTCTTTATGAAGGGGTAGACGCTGAGGTATTTCTTAGGCGGAATGCCCTTGATAAAGGCCGGCGAGTGATCGGCCGTGTAGCGTGACGCCATGCTGATACCGAGATAGCTGTAGGCGGTTTCAAGGTATTGGCCCAGCGCCGAGCGGTTAATCGCCACGGCGAGCTGTTGCATGTTATCGAAATCGGTTCCGACAACCCAGAGGATGATATCGGCGTCATGCCTAAAGCCGACCATTGAGTACATGCCGCGCAGCTCGACGCCTTCGGCGTTGTTCAGAATCTCAACAAATTCGCGTCGGGCGGCGTCCTTCTCGCTATCGGGGAGTTTGCGCCAGGAGCGATCGACGCGGTAGATCCAGAAGTTGGCAAAGGTGGTTACCGTCTGAGCGTCAGCCATTATTAGAAGCCTTCATCCTTGTTCGCCGGATCGTCATATATGTTGGATATAGTATGCCATTGATTGCGTGAATTTCCGCACAAGCGGGTATGATCTTTCTACAGAGAGGTCGGAAATACTGCAGTCGAGATGACCCTGTCTTGATGCCACCTACTCTAATTTCGGGATCCGTCCGGCCCGACAACCGCCACAACCAGCTTGTCAGGATCAATGTGCTCGCGGGCGGCGGCCTGAAGCTCGTCGGGCGTAAGCGCGCTGATGATGGATCGATAGCGGCGCAGGTAGTCATTGCCTAGATCGTAATAGAGAACGTCTGCCGCGACGCCGGCCATGCTGCCGCTGGTTTCCAGGCTGATCGGGAGCGCGCCGAGGATACTGCCGATTGAGTCTCGAAACTCGCGCTCGGTGGGCCCACCGTCGATAAACCCTTGAACTTCCTTGCGAATGCTCTCGACTGCGCCATCGACGTTTACCGGGGCGACGCCGGCGTGGGCAGTCCAAAGTCCGACGCTGAGACCTGCCTCCAGGTTCGAGAACGTGTAGTAGGCCATACCCTGCCGCTCGCGCACGGATTCGCCGAGGCGTCCCATGAGCCCGAAGCGTCCAATGACCAGATTTGCCAGGCTCAACGAGTAGTAGTCAGGATGCGAGCGGTTGAGCGCCGGTAGGCCCATCGCGATGTCAGACTGTGTCTTGCCAGGCAGTGACTCGCTATGGAGCGCAAGAGCGGATGGATAGTCGGCGGGATGAATGTCTACCCGTGGCGTTTTGCCCCGCCACTGCCCGAGATGACGGTCGATCAGGGCAACCGACTCATCGTGACTCATTCCGCCCGCCACGGTGACGATGACATCGGAAGCCTGGTAGCTGGTAGCGTGGAACTTCACCAGCGCTTCGCGGTCGATGGCTGCCAATGATTCCTCAGTGCCACCGGATCGCTGGTGATATGGATGACCTTCCGGGTAGAGAGTCTGGCGCATGATCCGGTCGGCCTCGGCGCGGGTGCTGTTCCTGGACTGCCGCAGGCCGCTCAGCATCTGGCCACGCACGATATCGATCTCACGCTCGGGGAAGTCTGGACGCAGAATCATGCCGGACATGATCTCCAACACCCGGTCGCTGTCTTCAGCCAGCGACATCATGGCGATATCAGTTGCCTCGCCGCCCACCGAGACCGAAACGGACGCGCCAAGGCCGTCGAGCTCCTCTGCCAGATCATCAAAGGCGCGGCCGTCGCTGCCACGCGTGAGCATTCCGCCGGTGAAGCGGGCGACTCCCGCCAGATTGCCGTCCAGAGCGCTGCCGTTGGGGATGCGGACTCTGACCACGGCGACATCGCTCGGCCGGGGCGGATTGATGGCAAGCGTGGCAACACGTATTCCGTTGGACAACTGGGTGTCAATCACAAGGGGCATTGTTTCGTCGAACTGGCTTGAGTGGTTCGAGACATCATTACTCACTGGCTGCTCCATTACTCGCTTCATCGATTGGGATCAACCAGCCGACAGTGCGGCGGTTGGGCGTCAGGTAGCGCGCGGCGACGGCCTGGACATCAGCCGGCGTGACTGCTTGAAGCTCGCGCAGGAACTCGTCCGAGTCGCGTTGGGGCGCGGCAATGGCCATTGACCCTAGCCAGTAGGCCTGGCTAGTCACCGTTTCCATGGCATAGGCGATTTGCGCGCGCATCTGGCGCAGCGCGCGGTTGAACTCATCTTCCGGAACCGGTTCGGTGGCCAGCCGTGCGAGCTCCTCTGAAACGATGGATTCAATCTGATCCGGATCGCTGTCTGGCTGGAGGCTGGCGCCGATGGTGAACAGTGAGGGATCGATTGTAAGTGAGACTGAGCTTCCCGCTGACGAAGCCAATCCTGTCGAAACCAGCGAGCGGTACAGCCGTGACGAACGCCCCAGCGTTCCACCAGCGCCTGAAAGTCCGATCGACTTAGCCCCGGACAGTATTGCGTCAGCGATCATCAGGGCTGGCGCGTCGGCGTGGGCGGCGTTGGTGGCAAGGAACGCCATCTGCAGGACGCGGTTCGGTGCCGGCCGGCGCACTGTCACCCGGCGCTCGCCCTGTGGCTCGGGCTCACGAGTCCTCACTGCCGGGATCTCCGGCCCGCGCTCGACGGCCCCGAAAGCTCGCTCGATGCGGGCAAAGGCTTCATCCTCATCAAGATCGCCGACAAAGACCGCAACAGCGTTGTTGGGACGATAGTAGGTCTGGTAGTGGCTGTAGAGTTCCTGGCGCGTGATGCCTTCGAGGTCCGACATGTGACCGATGACACCTTGACCATAGGGGTGCGCGCGAAAGGCTGCCGCGCTGACCTCTTCACTTAAGAAGAAGGTTGGTTGATTTTCGTTGCCCCGGCGTTCGGAGATGATGACCGTTCGCTCGCTGGCGACTTCGTCCTCGTCGAAGCGGGCGTTGACCATGCGGTCGGACTCGATCTTCAAGGAGAGGTCGATCTGATCAATCGGCATAGTTTCGAAGTAAGTGGTGAAGTCGATCCAGGTGAAGCCGTTTAGCGAGCCGCCCGCGGCGCTGACCTGGCGAAAGACCTCGCCGGCTTGCATCTCGTGGGTGCCCTTGAACAGCATGTGCTCGGCCCAGTGCGAGATGCCGGTGATGCCGGGAACCTCGTTGCGGCCACCAACCCGGTACCAGACCCAGAAGGAGCCGATTGGCACTCCCTTCTGCGAACGGACGATCGCGGTCAGGCCATTGTCGAGCTCGCGCCTGACGGCCTTGCTCATCGCTCCAGCGGTTGCCATATTGCGGTTTCCCTTCGTGTCGTCATGCTCAGAATCGGTCCTTTGCGGAGTTTGCGGAGAGCGTCGTCGAATTCAGTTTGATCTTCAAAATGGATCGCCAGTCGCATGCCGGTGAATTCGCGCAGCTCCCAGAGCCGCTGCATGCGGTAACGCAAGCCTTCATCGAGAATACCACCGGCTGCCTGATAGTGGTCCAGAACGGCGACTGCGAAGCCGCGACCGAGATGGATTTGCGTCGCGAAATCCTGGGCCGGATCGCCAATCGCCAGATTCTCGAAGTCGATGACGCCGGTGAGCCGGTTATGGCTGTCAACAAGGATGTTCTCGTACCAGAGGTCACCATGTTGAAGCGCGGGAGTGAAGTCTCGCATACGCGGGTCAGCAAGAAATGCGCTCCACCACTGGCTCACGACGCGATATTCATGAGGCTGAAGAAGCTCGCGCACGACGGGCAGGACAGTGTTTCGGAGACTATGAAGTTCAAAGCGGCGTATCTCCGGTCCCGGAAGCATTGAGATGGTCGCCGGATCGAGGCTCACGCCATGGAGGGAGAGCAGAAACTCAGCGACTGCTTTTGCGATCTCCGTGAAGGATCGGGGCGCGAGCATATCGGGGTGCAGTGGTTTCCCCGGCAGCTTCGGATAGCCGAGCGCGCCGAACGGGAAGTGGTTCGATGTGCCGGCCTGCCAGAGAGGATAGGGAACAGGCGTTGAGAGCCTGCCACCGATCAATGGGAGAACATGGGCTTCCTTGACGAGCCCCGCCGCCGCTTCCCAGTTCTTGGCGATCTTAAAAACATCGCCATCCGGCGTCTCGACCACCATGCTGCGGAAGCCTTCACCCAGCACAGCGACCGACGAAACCTCGCCTAATTCCGGGAAGACCGTCTTCAAGGCTCTGGCGATGCGATTGAGATCGCGCGTCATGTTGGGTATTTGCGCCAAGTCGTGTGTCCTTCTCCTGTCGATGGTTCTAGCCGCGCAGGTGGTGAGTGTACTTTTGCCGCCATAGCCTGATGCGGTATAAAGGCATCGTACCGACATGCCAATCATAGGTTTCTAGGACGCCGTGCGGGTCGAACGTCGCTGAGGGCAACATGCAGCTTCAAGACCGAATTAGTCTCCAGTTCATTCCATCCATCGACGAGTCGTTCGACATAGATGATTCGTCAGTCGCGTTCGGTTGGTGGCTGGAGAGGCTGCTGGCACGCGTGCGGTGGTTTGCGGTCCCGGTGTGCGTGCTGACCGTGTTCCTCTTCCCGTCGGTTTCCGCATGGTTGTTGCTCTTGCCAGCGTTTACATACGGGCTCGGAAACATTCCAGTCAGTTGGGTGCTTTCTCGACCGTGCACTCGCGCGCGCTTGCGTCCTGTGCGGGCTGCCGCTACCGGGCTCGACTGGCTGGGAGCGTTCGCCAGCATCTATGCGTTTAGTGGTGAACCTGCCGCGGCGACACCGACGGTGTTGCTGCTCCTGGTAGTGACAACCGCGCTGCGTTTCCAGCTGGCAGGCTTGGTCTTTGCCTCGCTGGCCGCATTGGTCGCCCTCGTCACGCTGGTCACCATGCAGCTCTTTGTCCTGGACGTCATTCAGCCGGCCCAGGCGGTCATGGTTGTTGGAAGCTGGGTGGTCGTGCTCGGTGTGATGGCCCTCGTATTGGGCGTGCTCTTCACCGGATTCGAGCGCTGGCAATTGCAAGAGCAGGGTGTCAAGGGCCATTTACGGGACACGTTAAAGCGCATGCAGACCGGCCTGACGGAGCGCGAGTGGCAAGTGCTCCGGACGTTGCCCCGGCAGGACTTTACCTACGAAGCAATCGGCCACGAACTCTTTATCAGCTCAGGCACCGTC
>JACCZH010000355.1 GCA_013696045.1 Chloroflexia bacterium | reverse complement strand
CCATCAGCATCACCGACGACTGGAGTCCCACCAGCGCGGGGTGGTCGGCGAGTGCGGCGTCGTACCCGTCGCGGGCGGTGCTGTTGTCGGGGAGCTCGATCTCGCGTTGGCTGGCGCCGATCTGTTCCCGGTACATGGCGAAGAAGCGGACGGTGATGTGCACTGGTCGTTGGCCCTCCGGGCTGTTTGGTGAGATGCAGCGAACCGCCGCTGAATGGTGGGCCCGCCTCGCCGAGGGCGGGCTGCCAGGTGAAAGCTCGGGCACGGAGACCCGAGCCTACATGATCGAGAAATCGGAACCCCGCCAGAAGAGCGTCACGGGTTCTGTTCGATCATGCGGCAGAGCGCGTTGCGGAGCTCGAGGGCGTGCTGTTGGTTGTGGCCGCGGAGGGATCGGAACATCCCGGCGAGTTCAGCGTTTCCCTCTTCGTCGGCGTCGTCTGCGTATTTTGCCAGCACTTCCTCGCTCTGGAGCAGGCTGCTGAGGGTGGTGATGACGTTGTATTCAACGTCGCTTACGGAAAAGTCGATGTCGTCGTTGTTCACTGTGGTTCCCCTGTTGATGCAATATGCTGAACTTTGTTGTTCAAACAATACCGCAATCGTGAGCCCTGGCAGGGGGAGGTGCTAGATCGCCATCGGGCAAGAGGCCCAATCCCACATTACCCGACGCTACTCGGGAGCAGCACGCGTCGGCGCTAACAGGAGCGCATCGACCATCTCTTCGGCGTCGTAAGGGCGTTCCCGAGGTGGGATCACCAGCAGCGCGTTGGCGGCGACGAATGAGGCGAGCCGTGACGATTGCTGCACCTCCTCCAGCGGACAAAACACCTGAGCGCTGTCATTCTCTTGCCAGAGCTCAACTACCTGTGGTTGCCAGAATCTCACCAGGTGAACAGCAACGCCTCTGCCATCTTGACGTCACCGTTGATATTGGATGTCCAGATGTCTTGTCAGAAACGCTCCAATGAGAGAAAAGGCGTCGATCAGATTGGGCCGCTTTGAGAAAACGTGTCCCTCGTCGTCATAGATGCGCAGGACCACTTCGAGACCACGCTCCTTTACTGCATCCACGATTTGTTCGGACTCATGGAGAGGTACGCGGGCGTCTTGCCTTCCATGAAACACCATCAGCGGCGCGGCGATCTTATCAACATGCGGCAACGGGGAGACTCGATTCAGCATTTCGCGATCGGTAGCCAGCGCACCATACTCACCCTCTCGATGCTTGCGTCTCCACGCTCCGGTTCGTTCGAGAAAGGTGACAAGGCTTGCCATTCCGACCATCTCCACGCCAGCTGCCCAAAGCTCGGGATATCGAGCGAGGGACGAGAGGGTCATGAATCCACCATAGCTGATGCCATATACGGCGATCTTCGAGTCGATGATGTCGTCGTGGTCGTGCAGCCACCTGACAGCGTACTCAACGTCCTTTAGCGCATCCAGTCGTTTCTCCTTGTCGTCAAGGTGACAGTACTCCTTGCCGTAGCCTGTGCTCCCACGTACATTCAGCGCGAGGACGGCGATACCAAGCGACGTCAGGAACTGAAGTGCGGGCCCATTGTTGCCGTAGTCGAGACGCCTCTGGCTTTCTGGCCCGCCGTGTATCTCGACCAACGCCGGGAAGGGCCCCGCGCCTTCTGGTTTGAAGAAAAATCCATGAACGTCGCGGCCATCCCAAGTCTGATAGGTTACAGGGTGTGGAACAATCGTGGCTGGGGGATGATTATCGTCACCGTTGGCGACAATCCGACATCCGTCCTGAAGATTTGCCATATAAATTGCGGATGGCCGCTCAATCGTCGATAGACCAAAGGCCACCTCAGATGAATCTGGAGACCAGCTGAATCGGTCGATCACACCCCGTGGCGCGTCAATCGAGCTGACAGTAGCCTCGGTGGCGGTGGAGATCAACCATGCACGCGAAGCCCCGTTTTCATTGATCGAGAATGCGATGTGGGCACCGTTCGGAGAGAGAGAAAAATGCTCAACGTCCCAATCGGTTTCAAATACGATCCGCCTCTTGCCGCTTTCGATGTCCTGAAGCACCAATGCGACGTACTCGCGGTCGTGGTTTGAAAGCAGCCAGATGCCAGTCCCCTCTCGGTTGAGTGCAGCACCATAGACCCACTGTTCACCGCTATGGTCGGTAAGATTTGTCGTTTCCCCTACTCTGGTAACGAGCAGCAAATCAGCGTCCATATTCCCGTTGTTTTGGATGACGAGCGCACGGTTCCTGACGAGGTCTACCGGAGTGACCTGGCCACCATCCTTAAGCCACGTTTCTGCTTCGCCGCTTGCAAGGTTTTGCACAACAATATCGAATGTACTCTCGTCACGCTCATTCGTCCTGTAGATGACGGCGTCGCCTGATCTCGATACGGCGCCTGGCTCATAGAAGGACGATTCACTGGCAGTAAGCCTTCTCGGCTCATCGCCAGGACTTTCGACCGACCACAGTTGTTGGCGTTCGTTTCCACCGAGGTCCATGCCGAAGACGATCCGACCTGATGCGGCCGATCCCAAGAGAGATAGAAGCCGTTCCTGATAGGACGTAAGCAGCTGTATTTCACCAGTCGACACGGTCATGACACTAAGTTGGTTGGTTCCACTCCTGTCATCCATAAAAGCGATCCGGTCCTCACCGATGAAGACGGGTTCGCTGAGAGATGTACGGGTGAAGTACTGCTCGGCCTGAGCTTTGAATGGATCTGTCTCAATGGGTGCCTGCATTCTTGTGCTCCTTTTTTGGTGAAGCCATTGCAATCGTTACGTTGTGGGGTCAAGAGCATCTCGAAGACCATCGCCTAGCAGATTGAACGAAATGACAGTCACCAGGATGGCCAACGTGGGGTAAACGAATGTGTGTGGTGCGAGGGCCAGATACTCTCTGGCAGTACTCACCATTGCCCCCCATTCAGGAGTCGGAGGCTGAATGCCGAGACCCAGAAAGCTCAACGTGGCGCCCACCAAAACAGCACTCGAAACTTGTAGCGAAGCAAAGACCGTGACAGGAGAAATGAGGTTGATAAACACGTGTCGGGAAACAATATGCCGATTGTCAGCACCGATCACCCGAGCCGCAGTGACGAACTCCCGCTCCCGCAGCGAGAGAACCAGAGATCTCGTTATGCGCGCAAATCCGGGAATCTCATTGATGCCAATGGCTATCACGATATTGAGCAACCCCGGCCCAAGCGCCGCGACAATTGCGATCGCCAGCAGAATGCCAGGGAACGCCATCATGATGTCAATGAGGCGCATTATCGGCGTATCCAGCTTCGGATAGAACCCGGCGATTGAACCGAGCGTTGTTCCAACAACAAAGCTGATCGCCACAGCTGAGATTCCCATTGTCATGGAATATCGTGCCCCGTACATCACCCTGCTCAGGATGTCTCGGCCAAGCTCGTCCGTTCCGAACCAGTGGGTCGGAGAAGGACCCTGGAAGCGATTGACTATGTCTTGATCCTGCCAGTCGAACGGTGCGATCACCGGCGCCAGAATAGCGACGACACTCAGAAACGCGAGAATGAGAAAGCCGGCCACAGCCGGCCTGTTCTTCACGAACTTCCGCAGAAACGGATGCCTGGAGCGCC
>JACCZH010000343.1 GCA_013696045.1 Chloroflexia bacterium | reverse complement strand
GCGGCTGACGAGAGTTTTACTGTTTACGACCACCCTCACGTGCGTATCTTCCAAAAAATAGAAAACCTCTCGCGGGATGAGTTCCACGCGCGCCTGCTGTGGGGCATGGATCAACCCTGGGAGCCGCAGCGCTATCAGAGCGACAAATGGCTCATGCTCGACCGGCCGGTCAGCGAGATTCTTACGCAAAACGACAGCAACTGGAACGGCCCCGCCGTTCGCAACGGGCTCCTCGCGATGTTGAGCTGGATGCTGGCGATTGAAATTATCGGACTCAGCGTGTTACCGCTCGCCGCAACGCTGCTACGCCGCTCTCCTGACCGAGGCGCGTTCTCGGCTCGACTCCTCGGTATCGTCATTGTTGGCTGGCTTGTCTGGATCGGAGCCAGTGTCGGTTTCTGGACGGCCTCGATCTGGAGCACGTTTATCATCCTTGCTGCGCTCGCTGCGTTGAGTTGGGGATTCTGGCTCTCGAAACCGCTTTCCATCAGGCGCTCAATGTTGCCGTCCCGGGCCAGCTACCTGGGAGGAGCCGCCATCTATGGCGGCCTGTTCGTGCTCTTTCTCACATTCCGAGCCCTCTACCCCGATTTCTGGCAGACCTATTATGGTGGCGAAAAACCATTTGAGCTGGCGTACCTGCGAGCGGTTGCGAACTCGGCCGAGTTTCCAGCCTACGATCCATGGTATGCCGGTGGTTTCATCAACTATTACTACTACGGCTGGCACCTGGTCGCCTCTGTCACCAAACTTTCTGGTGTCGGAGTATCAATGGGTTTCCAGCTTGCCGCCGCCATGCTGGCCGCTTTGGTTGGACTGCAATGCTTCGCGGTGACGGGATTGCTGGCACGCTACGGCAGACGCGGCTGGTTAGTGGGAGCCATCCCGATTACCGGCTTCCTAACCGCGTTTCTGGTGCTCGTCGCCGGTAACCTCGACGGTGTGCGCCAGCTTGCCGAACATGGGACACAAGCTGCTGACCGGTTTGATTTCTGGCGAAGCACCCGCGTCGTTGATTTCACGATCAACGAGTTTCCGTACTTCTCCCAGATCTGGGCGGATGTCCATCCCCATGTCATCAATCTGCCGATCTGCGTACTGTTGCTGACCCTGCTTTCCCATCTGGTAGTCCATGTGCGGCGCGAGATCGCGGGAGAAAGACCTGAAAGTGTGCTTCAACCACTCTATCTCTTCACGATCGCTCTTGTGCTGGGCACGATCTTCGTCACCAACTCATGGGACGCTCCGCTGGCCGCCGGGCTGACCATTGGTGCATACGTGTATGCCGGTGCACTTCGAGGAGGCTGGAACATCGCAACCGGACTCGGTGCCGGCCTCCTGGTGGCAATCGCGGCCCTGGCGCTATTCGCGCCCTTCTACAGCCACTTTTACAGCGTCGTCGACGGCGTCGCGACGACAACGGAAGGATCTTCGGTCGGGCAGTTCATGACCCACTGGGGCATTTTCATACTCATCGTCGTGGCGGTGACGATCTCAGCCGCGTTGCGAAACCGGCTTTCGAGGCACGGCGCGAATTCAGGGATGCTTACTGGCGCGGTCTGTTTTGCAGGCGGAGGAACGACGGCCTTGGTGCTGGCGGTCCAGGAATCTCCGCCAGCACTGGTTCCGTTCATTACCACCTTGCTAGTGGCAACGGCCTTCATCGTCATCGGCGCTGTCGTCGCCCGCCCTACTCGTCTCAGTCCGTGGCTGATGGCTCTGACAATCGCGTTCGCAGCGGCGACGGGGTTTCTCGCGCCCGTGCGACCGGCTGCGTCGCTTGTCGCGGCCATAGCAACGGTGGCGGTCATGTTCGCTTTGAGGCGCTGGCGCCATCCTCAAACGTTCGTCCCGTGGGCGCTCATCGCCATCGCCTGCGTGACCATCGCCGCCGTCGAACTGCTGTACGTGGCGGACGATCTGCGCAACAGTCCATGGGAACGCATGAATTCCGTCTTCAAATTTTATCTACAGGCGTGGATGCTGTTTGGCATTGGAGCCGCCGTCCTTCTCGGACGCGTGATCCGTGGCGCATCTTCTACGTCACGTTCCCGTTCTGCCAGATTCCTGACGATGGGCATCCTGGGATTTGCTTTGATCGCCGGGATAATTTACCCAGTCTTTGGAACGCCCGCACGCTTGAGCCAGGACATGGAGTCGTCTCCGCTGTCCCTGACATTGGACGGCTACAGCTGGATGGAGGGCGGATCTATTCAGAACGCAACGGGCGACACGATCAGTTTCGGGGGCGACCTGGCCGCCATCGAGTGGTTGAACATGAACACCTCCGGAACGCCGGTGCTGCTCGAAGCTGCCATCGGTCCCTACCGCGGTAACGGTTCGCGCATTTCGAGTGCAACTGGCCTGCCGGCGGTGTTGGGCTGGGACCGCCACCAGAGCCAACAACGCTATGAGCAGGGCATCTCACACCGCATGCAGGATGTCGAGGCCATCTACAACTCAACCGATCCCGATGCCAAACTTGAAGCGCTTCGGCGCTACGATGTCCGCTACGTCATTGTCGGCGACGTTGAGCGCTACTGGAATAGTC
>JACCZH010000313.1 GCA_013696045.1 Chloroflexia bacterium | reverse complement strand
GCGCGGGCGCTGGTCAACCAGCCGGCCATCGTCTGGGCCGACGAGCCGACCGGCAACCTCGATAGCGAGTCCACCGCCGACATTCTGAGTTTGATTCGCAGGCTCAACCAGACCAACGGCCAGACGTTCGTCATTGTCACCCATGCCGCTGAGGTCGCGGCCATTGCCGACCGGGTCATCCGCATGAGCGACGGCCAGATTGTCTCGGACCACCCGAGCCAGGGGTTGCCATTGACCCACGTCAGGCAAGGGCAGGAAGCGGCGGGTTAGCGGGCCCAAGGCTGTCATCCCTCCTTGCGTCGGGATGACAAACAAAATATTGGTGGTCAATCTCATGGAAACGTTCTCTAACTGGCCCTCGACGCTCGTCATCGTTGGCGCGGCCGTGCTCAGCGGCTTTATCGTCGGCGTGTTCGCGGTTATCGGCCGGCGGGCCTCGATTCTGATGAAGCTGGGGTTGAGGAATGTTCCGCGCCGCCCAGTGAGGGCCGGCTTGATCGTGTTTGGCTTGATGCTCTCGACCACGGTGGTAGGCAGCGCCTTCGCCACCGGCGACATCATGAGCTACACCCTGCGCTCGGTGGTGACCGAGAACCTGGGCACCGTCGACGAGGTTATCCTGATCAATCCACCCCGGCCGGATCGCGGCGAGCAGTTGCGCAGCCTCGGTAGCGGCGGGTTTGGCGGGCTGCCAAGCGAGAATTTGTACTTCTTCTCGGACCGCAACGTCGACCCAGTCCTCGAAGTGGCCGAACGGAGCGACAACATCTCGGCCGTGGTCGGCGGTGTGCTTGACCGCATCACCATCGTGCAGCCCGGTCAGCAAGAGCTCCAGAGCTCGGTCATGCTGCTGGCGGTTCCGCTGCCCTACCCGCAGGAGTTTGGCCAATTCGCACTGGCGGACGAGACTGGCTCAGTGCCGCCCCCGCTCGAATCAGGCGAAGTGTTTGTCAACGCCGCGGCAGCCGAAGAGTTCGGTATCCAGGCCGGTGACCCAATTGATATCCACACCTGGGAGAATCGCTTTGCCGCCGGTGGGCCGTGGCATGCGCGGGTGAAAGACGTTGTCCAGAACAACGGCATTGTTGGAGCACAGCCGGCGATCATTGCCGAGATCTCGCAGTATCAGGTGGTAATTGGCCGCGAGAGCCTGATCAACGTCATTCTGGTCGCCAATGAAGGCGGCGTCAACAGCGTCGAGCGCAGCCAGGCCGCTGCCTCCGAGCTGCGCGCGCCATTGGCTGACCGTGAGGCTGCTCAAGGATTGTTCGACATTCTTTCGACTCCAGCAGCCCAACAACTCATGCTGGACG
The DNA here is from genome assembly GCA_013696045.1 of Chloroflexia bacterium. Classification (GTDB taxonomy): domain Bacteria; phylum Chloroflexota; class Chloroflexia; order Thermomicrobiales; family CFX8; genus JACCZH01. Next base: position 2,605 of record JACCZH010000313.1, on the reverse strand, counting down.
CCGAGCAGACGCTTGACGATGAGGACCGCGAGCGGTTGGCTCTACTACGGATCGAAGCCACTCAACCCACCATGACCGACCAGTTCGTCAGCTACATCTCCCAGCCACAGATGCGCTACGGGCTGTCGTTCCTGGTGCGCCAGATCCCCAGCCGCGTGGACCGCTCGGCTGCTTATGAACACCTGCGCGACCTGGCGAATCTGTGGGTGCTGGAGGTCAAAGCCCAGGGCATGGATGAAGCGCAGAGCTACGGCAACGTCGTCACAACGGTCTTTCTGGTGCTCGGCATCTTCTCTATCGGCGCGTCTGTGCTGCTCATCGTTCTGATCTTTACGTTACTGGCGACCGACCGCGCCAGCGAGCTGGCGACGATGCGGGCTATGGGCATGCGTCGCAACCAGATCATGGGCGTGTTTCTCTTCGAGGGACTGGCCTATAACCTGGCAGGCGCGCTGCTGGGCTCTCTGGCCGGGCTTGGCAGCGCCTACCTCACCATGACCTCGCTGGTCAGCACGCTTGAGCGCTTCGGGGTAGACGTCGAACGCCGGATCGAGCCCAGCAGCATGCTGCTGGCCTTTAGCACCGGGATGTTGCTGACGTTTCTGGCGATGCTTGTCTCAGCCTGGCGGGTGAGCCGCGTCCAGATCGTCGCCGCGACAGCCGGAGAGGACCGCTCCGAGAGCCGCCTCTGGCTCTTCCCGGTTGGTGTGGTGCTGGTCATCCTGGGAACCCTGGTCTGGTGGCAGTGGCAAGACCCGGTGGCCTTCTATGCCTCACGTCACCCGCTGGTTGTGCCGGGGGCGCTCTCGCTCGCGCTTATTGGAGTGACTTGTTGGGCGTTCCTGGCCGCCGGTCTGGCGCGCCGCTGGGCCGGAATAGCCAGTGCCGCTGCCTCGATACTGAGTGGGGCCGGTTTGATCCTGATCTGGCTGCGGGCGCTGGACGGGATGCCGACGAACCGGGGTCGCTTGTTCGATGACGCCGTGACAATTGCGGTTGGAGGATTGATTCTGATTCTGGCGACGGTCTGGACGGCCTCGCGCGGCATCGGCCCGCTCCTGAAAGGGGTTGACCGGCTGAGCTCCGGACTGCCGTCGGTCCGGCTGATCGTTCGTCCAGCCGCCGGATACCTCGGACACCATCATCTGCGCACCGGGCTGACAGTGGCGATGTTTGGCACGGTAATTTTTATCATGGTTGCCTCGTTGACTCTGATCGACGCGCTGGTCAACGCCTATGCTGGTCGGGACGCGGCGGTGGCGGGTTATGAGTTGCGGGTGGACCTGCGCAATAGCCAGCCGCCGGGCGGCTTCCCACATGGACTTGCCGAGGCCGAAGCCGTCTCACTGGAAACCTTCGACACCATCGGCGGTGTGTCCAGAGTGGGCGCTCAGGTTGTCCAGTTCGGGTTAGAGGCAACCGGCTGGCGAAGCGAGACGCTGGTAATCACCGAGCCTGCATTTTCCGAGAGCATCGAGGTTCCCTTCGTCCAGCGCGCACAAGGGTTCAACGACGACACTAGCGTCTGGAGGGCTCTCGCCGAGCAACCGGGAGCCGCCGTTATGACTGCCGGCAGCCTGCCCGGTAACCCGTCCGCGACAACTGGCGATGTCCCACTGCCCCTCACGATCTGGGCGCGTTCCGAGGACGGCGGGCAACCAATCAAACTGACCGTCGTAGGAATTGTCGATCCCCGGACTGAGCTGGACCGCGGCATCTACCTCTCGCGCGAGACAGCAACTGGACTCGCAACATCACTGCCGGCGCCCCAGACGTATTTCCTCTCGGTCGCACCCGAGGTCGCGGTGTCTGACGCGGCCGACGGGCTGCGAGTTTCCTTCACTAGCGGTCTTTCCGTAACCGATCTGGGTGATAGCTTACGGGTCAGCCGCTCGATCCGGGAACTGCTGACCCGGCTGGTGCAGGGTTACATGGGTCTTGGGCTGGTGGCCGGCGTCGCGGCGCTCGGTATTCTGGGCGTGCAATCCGTCATCGAGCGGCGCGGGCAGCTAGGGGCTCTACGCGCACTGGGATTCACCCGTCTGCAAACCTGCCTGACGCTGGGTTTCGAGTCGTTTACGATCGCCGCGCTCGGCATCGCCGGCGGAATCGCGGCCGGGCTGGTGCTGGCGCGTAGCCTGGTGGCCGTACTCGCCAGCCGGGCGCCGGAGATCCTCTACAGTGTCCCCTGGGGGCAGATCGGCGTCACCGCCACCCTGGCCGCCGCTGGATCGGCAATCTCAATCTCCCTGGCCGCCTGGCAAGCCGGGCGGGTTTCGCCATCGGATGCCTTGCGGCACTGATTCGCACCTCATAACTTCCCCTGCCGAGATCAAAACGTTTCCTTCGTGTGCCGGCAGGGACATTGGAGCGCCATTCACTCGTCCGATTTCACCGTTCTTGAACCTGCCGTTACAATTGCCGGCGGTAGTGTACGAATGACTCGCGGTGGGATATCTGTTGCCGTTTATCCAGTAAGGTCAGCAGCCAGCGCGGTCGCCCGTACGCTGGAGATGTTGGCCACAGGTGGAATCGGACATGTACAAGGAGCCTGATGAGGACCCGGATACTTTTTCCATTGCTCGCAATCGCGCTGGTGATCGGC
>JACCZH010000321.1 GCA_013696045.1 Chloroflexia bacterium | reverse complement strand
GAGCAGTCGGGGGCCGGGGGGACATCATGAATATGTTTGAGTTCCGCGACGAGGAGGGCTGGAACGCCTCCAAGCGTGTTTCGCATCCCGGGACCTACAACGCCAACCCGCTCTCAGCGGCGGCCGGTAGCGCCTGTTTGCGCATCGTCTCCGATCCGAAAGTCCAACAGCACGCTGACGACATGACCGCGCGGTTGCGGGCTGGAATGAACGGCGTCATTGTTGATCGTGGGGCGCCGGGCTTTGTCTATGGCGAGGCGTCGGTCTTTCACATTGTTCTTGGCCACCGCTGCGACAACTTGACAGCCGGTGATCTGCACACGCCAACCGGCGTCACTCCGGAAGTCCTGAAGACCGGCTCCGGTCAGAAGGTTGAGGGCATCCTGACAGCCGGCATGTTGCTTGGCGGCGCGCACCTCTTCCACGCGGGCGGGTTGCTCAGCATGAAGCACACTCCCGAAGACGTCGACAAGACCGTCGAGGCCTTCGACCACACCGTCACCCGCATGCGTGACGAGGGTCTCTTCAACGGGTAAAGTGATTACGCCGCTGGTTTGAAAACGGGAAGACAAGTGTCTTCCCGTTTTTCGTGTCTTTTCAACTTTGCATGCCAACGAGCTTGTCCGACTCTCTTCGCCGTGCGTGGATGAGTGGCATCATTGCATCATGGAAGCGGGAAGAACGATTCGGAACATTCAACGAACGCGCGGGATATCAACCGGGGCCAGGGCGCTGTGCAGTGTAGTCCTGGGGCTTTTTCTGGTCACGGCTCATGCACCGCATTTCTCAGCGCCAGAGGCACATGTTGCTATGGCGATGGGGGCCGTTGATCATGTGATAGCTTCCTCTTCGCCCGGTGAACATTCCGACGCAATGGATTGTCCTTTTCCGGATTTGGTTCCGCCTCAGATTAGCTTGCTGTTCGATCAACCGATGCTGGGAGCGTGGTTTACCACAGTACTCCCGCTTGTGATGTTCGCCTCATACGTTGTCTACTCTCACTCCTCACCTGCCCGATTTCCGAGGCCCCCAGGGCCAACCCGCCAGGCTGTTCTTCAACGCTTCACATTATAGGTTGGGCGCGGGTGTGTTTTACGCCTGCTGCTGCTTCGTCCTCGACTGTGAAGTGAAATGAGAACACGCAATGCGTTTGAAACTTCGACACCTGTGGATCTTCGTGCCTGTCCTGGCGCTCTTGCTCGCTGCCTGTGGCGATTCTGACGATGACGGCATGTCAGGGATGGACATGAACTCTGAGTCGACCGCGACGGCGCCAGCGGGGGACCCTACGATGCCTGCTGGCATGAACATGTCCGAAACACCGGACGCGTCGGTTGATCCGGACCTCGCCTTCATCGATGGCATGATCCCGCACCACGAGGGGGCGATCGTGATGGCTGAGATGGCATTGGAACGAGCCGAGCACCAGGAGCTTAAGGATCTCTCGCAAGAGATCATCGACGCGCAGGAGAGCGAAATCGCCCAGATGCGCGAGTGGCGCTCCGAGTGGTTCGGTGATGTGCCCGAGACCGGTGGGATGGCCGGCATGGGCATGATGAGCGATGCCGATATGGACATGATGGAATCGACCGACATGTTCGACCAGATGTTCATCGACATGATGATCGAGCACCACCAGTCGGCGATTGACATGGCTCAAGAGATCCAGACCACCACCGAACGACCTGAGATACAGCAGCTTGCTGAAGAGATCATCAGCTCGCAACAGGCTGAGATCGACCAGATGGAGCAGTGGCGCTCCGACTGGTTCAGTTAGCCGCTTAACTGTTGGGCTGCCTGACGATTACTCTCACTGACGACGCACCCGCAAGAGCGAGCACAACAGTCCAGGACTGTTGTGCTCGCACAAAGGTGACAAATTTCGCTGCCGTTTTGTGCCTGACATAACATTGGCCTTGATGCGACGCCTGTCAGAATCCTGACGAGCGCGACGTTATGAAGCTGTATGGAGAAGCAACATGGACGACCAGCGTTCAACACCCGAGCGATCGTCGCGGCATGGCATACCGAGCGGCACGTTCGTTGCCGGAGGTTTTATTCTCTTACTTATCCTGATCGGCATCGTCGCTGGAATGTTCAGAAGCGGCACGCTGTCGATGCCCGGGATGGACATGAATAGTGGCGCGGCGGGGATGGCCCCAACCGCCTCCGGCGCCACCGAGGGAACGATGGATATGCCAGGTATGGATATGGGCTCAGAGGAAATGTCCGGCATGGATATGCGGCCGGTAGACGTCACGGACGCGCCGGTGGCCGATTCGGAAGCGCGTGGGAACCAGCCGCTTGAACCGACCATCGCCGAGGACGGGACGAAGGAGTTCGAGCTGATGGCCGGGGTGGTTCGTTGGAACATCCTGCCGGACGTGGAAATTGGCGCTTTCGCGTATAACGACCAAGTGTCTGGCCCGGAAATCCGCGTTACCCAAGGTGACGCGGTCCGCATCCGCTTTACCAATACTCTTCCGGAAGCGACCTCGATACATTGGCACGGTCTGATTCTTCCCAATGAGATGGACGGGGCGTCGGACGTGACGCAGGATCCGGTCGAACCTGGAGGGACCTTTGTGTATGAGTTCACTGTTGAGCAGGCTGGCACGTACTTTTATCACACGCACAAGTCGGTAGATCGCCAGCAAGCCCTGGGGCTCTATGGCGCGCTCATTTCGGAGCCAAAGGTGTGGGCCACCGAGAAGCCATTCGACCAGGAATACACACTTGTGCTTGGTGAGTGGAAGATCGATGATCAGGGTCAAACACTGCCCGCTATGAACCAGGCTGGAGCGTTCCCAAACTTCTTTACCATCAACGGAAAGAGCTATCCGGAAACCGAGACCATCACGGCAACGGTTGGCGACCGGATTCGTTTCCGGTTCGTGGGCAGCGGGCAGTTTATTCATCCGATGCACATCCACGGCGGACCGTTTGAAATCGTCGAGACTGATGGCAACCTCGTGCCGGAAGGAGCGCGCCTCACGAAGGATACGGTGCTGGTCGGCCCGGGCGAACGCTACGACGTGGAGTGGACCGCTCTGCAACCGGGGAGGTGGCTCATTCATTGCCACATCAACGATCACGTCACAAACAATGGCGTCGAGGTTGAGGGCGGCGGCGGATTGACAATGATTGTTGAAGTGACGTTATAGCTGGCGAACGCGTTACGGAGCAGCAATATCGAACTGCTTGACGTCCGTTGCCAGGAAGAAAGGGAGTGTTCCATGCTGAATCTTTTGTCCCGCAATCACTGGTTACGTGTTCCGGCGTTTGGCGTTGCAGGTGGAATGTTCGCGGCTTTGGCGATTGGCCTCCCAACTGATGTCGTGTCGAACCCATGGTTCACTCGTATGATGCCGGTGCGACCGCAGGATTACGCGTTCCTTTCGATTGCCGTTCTGCTGTCGATGGTCCTTGCGGCCTCCTACGCGCTTCCCCGCGCGCGTGCCTGCGCGACACAACAGGGCAAGGCAGCCGGGGGCGGTATTCTCTCCGTCTTCGCCGTAGGCTGTCCGGTGTGTAACAAAGCCGTGCTGATGTTGCTCGGCACAAGTGGCGCGTTTACGTACTTTGAGCCGGTCCAACCACTCATTGGAGGGCTTTCGCTCATTTTACTTGCCATTGCCGTCTACATGCGTTGGAAGCCACTTCTTCACAATAATCTGACCGGCGAGCCTACGTACTCCGTCGAATAAGCGTGAATCAGAAGGAGATGAGGATTGCAGGATTCCGGTCGCGCCGCACACTACCGGCCAAACGCCGGCCGAAAGTACAACAACGGATTCGGTCGCACAGCGCAACACGAGAAGCGAGGAAGCGGCGCAAACGAGGCGGCGACGGCCCGTCACTCGAAGGACTTTTTGGTGTAGCGATAGCCGGACCCGTAGGATACCTTGCCGTTGAAAGCATCATGATTGATGGATTACACCCGATTCATTGGCTGATTGCGGGCGGGATTAGCGTTCTCGGGTACGTCGTGGGACATGCGGTGTACCTTGCCAAATAGGTGGCGAACGGTCAGATGCGGCTGGGGTGCCGCACCGTTTTCGGCGGCATCTTCTGCTAGTAATAGAAAACAATGGTAGATGGCAAACGCCAAAAAGAGACACGTCGTGGAGCAACGCCGGAGAGTACGCACGCGCCGAATTGATCGGCGGAGCGGAAGGCAGCAGATCCTGCTTCTAGCCGCTGTGGCCGGCTGCATGGTTGTCCTGGCTTTGGCGAGCGTCTGGTGGTTGACGGGCCGCATCGAAGCGCCCGCTGGCCAGGCGCTCTATCAATTCAATACGCAAGACTACCATTCGCTTGCATTTGATCCGGTTGACGTAAACACGGTCTATTTTGGTCATCATGATGGACTCAAGGTAAGTCATGATGCTGGCGCTAGCTGGCAGGATGCGGCGCTTTCCAGAGTCGACGCCATGCAGTTGGTCATGCCCAGCAATGCTCCCGAACGGCGCTACGCGGCTGGCCACGATGTGTTCTACATCAGCACCGATGGAGGGGAATCCTGGCGCGAACAGATGAACGATCTGCCAGGGCTAGATCTGCATGCCTTCGCCGGCAGTCCGACTGATCCTAACCGGCTCTACACCGTCCCGATGGGAAACGGCTTGTGGACGAGTGCCGATGGTGGCACGGCGTGGAACGAAACAACAATGCCGCCTGGAGCCGAGACGCAACCGATTGTGCTTGCGGTCTCGCCCTCTGATCCCGAGATCGTCTATTTGGCACGCAACGGCGAAATTGCCATAAGCACGGATCGTGGGATGACGTGGCAGTCAGAACCA
>JACCZH010000301.1 GCA_013696045.1 Chloroflexia bacterium | reverse complement strand
GACTCAACCGTTCGGCCACCATAGCCACCGATTGTCCGGCTTCCAGCGCGGTAATGACGCGCTGTCGCACATCAAGGCTGTACGCACGCATAGCATCCTCCTCGCCAGTTGGACGAGAAGTGTTGCACATGGCCTGTCACTCTGCAATACGGTCTAAACACCTGGTTCAAATGGATGCGACGGCACGAGTGATTTCGACTCCGCATGAGGCGTCATGATAGCCATCCTGAGGAACGAAGGATCTCTGTCCTGGCTGCATAAAGAGAAGAACAAGAGATCCTTCGTTCCTGAGTGTTGACTGAAGAAACAAACCTTCTGGCCAATCTGCACAAGCGGCTGAAACAAAAGGACACCGTTCCCGCGCTCACGAACCCCTCATCCCGCAGGCTCGCGGTACGTATTGGGAGCTTCGTTGTCGTAGCGCCATTCGTAGTAGTGCCGGCCGACGTTGCCCATCTCGATCTGCCACTCGGGGGCGTTCGATGGGGTGTACGTCAGCACGCGACGCTCGAAGGCCTGGACGAGCACCCAGGTGGGCTCCTGGGCGACCAGTGTTTGCACCCAGTAGGGCTCGGTGAGCGGTAGTCCCACGCTGACGTTCTGGTCAACAGCCAGGCCGCTCAGGTAGGTGTCGAAGATAGCGGCGACATTGTGTCCCAGCGTCTCGTCGTAACTGCCATAGGTCGCGCCGGCAGGCGCGGATTCACTGGCCCCAATTGCCCCGTTCGTCGACAGTGTCTCTCTGATAACTTCGCCCGCTCGCTGTGCAACCGCGCGGCCCTCCTCGGTCGAGGCGACACCGCTCAGGCTGGCGTAGGTGGGAGCGTCTGGGTTGAACTCGTAACCATCTCCGGCGAGTGGCACGTTGGCCGGCGTATTCTCGTTAAACTCAGTGTCACCAACCTGGATTGAGCCCAGGATCATGTCGCGCACCAGGAGACCGGCCGTCACTTCCGGCTGAGTCTCGCCCCTGTTGATCTCCACTCGCGCCTTATCGAAGTAATGCACCATGCGCGCGCGATTTGGCTCTTCATCATAGCGTTCGCTAATGGCGATCCAGCTATCGGGACCCCACAGCCAGGATCGTTTGACTTGCTCCTCAGCGACAGGTCCGTCGCTCGCCCACCATAATTTCTGCACTGCGGGATGGCTGGCTGCCACGCCGTCAGGAAGGTTCATCTCCGGCGCCGCGACCTGGCGTGGCCGCGACCCTGCCGGCGGTGTCGGCGATGGTGATGGCGAAGGCTCAACGGTGGGCTCGGGCTCGTTGGTCGGTTCCGACTCAGGAGTGCTTGTTACTGGCGGCGGAGCGGCCTGACCGGTGAGCGCCAGTTTGTCGTCCCCGGTTGTGGCGGTGAAGCTCCACGACTTGATAAAAGGCTCGCCGTTGGCGCTGCCCGTCACTGCTACCTCATAGGTTGTGCCGTTCTGCATTGGCGCGGAGGTCGCGATCAGGGCCGTTTTGCTGCTCAGCCAGCCGGAGCCGACCGAGCTGAATGACTCAACGCGCCCGCCGTTGGCTGTGATCGTGGCTGATTGTACAGTGAGCTCACCCGGCCCGTGGTAGCTGAGAGTGATCGGGTATCCGGTCGGGAAGCTCGCGCCGGGAAACGGATTTGGTGCTTCCCCTGAGAAGGAGAGTCCGACGCCGATCGTGTTGTCGGGTGGCCAGGCAGCCCACTCCGGCTCGGCCTGGTATTCCCATTTTGGCGCGCCCAGGTTGATGACCTCAAACTTGATGTCGCCTTCGTTCACTGCCGCCATGCCGATGTGGGTGTAGCGCGGGTCGAGTAGCGTCAGCCGGTGGTTGATCGTGCCGATAAACCAATCGGTTGACCAGATCATCGAGCCGGACAGGCCGACGTTCTCATTGACCGAACCCGTGTACCCGGCAGCAGTTGCGCGATCCTTCATTGACCCGCCGGTGAAACCCGGCTTGCCGGGAGTCTGTTGGTGCAGGCCCATACCGGCCAGGTTAGGATCGCCGTAATTGAGACGGTAGTAATTGGCGTGTCCCTCGGAGGATGCCTGGAGGTTACGGTCGAAGGTCAGCGGGGCGATGCCCAGCCAGCTTCGATAGAGGTTGATGGATTCGAGCGCCGTGACGATCTCAGGATTGGTTTCCTGTACGGCAGACGTTGGACGCGAAAGAACAAGAAGCGCGGGCGCGAGAATCGCAACCGCGACGAACAGCGAGACAAACGCTCGTCTAGACATGACACACCCTCTGGTATTTTAGAAACCATACCAACCAGGATCCCCAGCCCGGATGGTATCCCACTCCCTGCGATGACTCAGTGCGTCATCGGTACTAAAATAGAACGAACCAATGCGCCAACGGATTCTAAATTGGACGCGGCTGGCATAGCCTGAGATGATGCTGAGAGCGTGCTTGTGAGGTTGATTTGCCGCAAGGAAGGGAAAGATTCCATGTCGAACTACCCGGATGAACCGAAA
>JACCZH010000283.1 GCA_013696045.1 Chloroflexia bacterium | reverse complement strand
TGCCTGCCCCATTTGGGCCCAGGAAACCGTAGATTTCCCCACGCCGGACCGCCAGGTTGATGCCATCAACGGCAACGAAGTGCCCGAATCGCCGTTCGAGTCCGATCGCTTCAATAGCGAGGTCGTTCGTGGATGGTTGAATGCCCGTCCGGCGTTGCGCGTTGGCCTGTGCGGGCGCTGCAATCGGCCGGTTGGACACATCAGGTGAGTCAGTCTTATCTTTAACTGGGATCGCGGCCATAATCGTCTCCTTGTTTCGTCGCTTCGCCACGGTAACAGCCACACTGCTATTACCTTCCATTGCGTGAACTCCGATTCTGGACACCGTTGGGTGGACCAGTGGATCAGAACGCATGATCTATACGTACACTATCATGCAATGACCCTGTGTCAATACCCCAATTTCTACGTACGAGCGAGTTGAGCCAGGCCGGAGCGGTGCGACTCCTTCCTCGTCGTGGCGTGCTCAAAAATAAGGGATGATGGAAGCGCAGGCATCGGAAGAATGTCGTACATGCGAGCAATTGCTGTGGAGAACTGCGGTAAAGGCGTATCTCACGCGTTTGTCTGCCGTAGCGGCGCCATGACTTGCGCCGCTACGGACTCTGCATGTGAAAAATGCTGAAGCCGGGATCGCTGAGATTCAGGTAAGGAAGGCGTCCTGGCGCCTATCGGGAATCAGAACAGAATGCGTACGAGGTTGCCGCTAAGACGGTTGCGAACTGGTGCAGGATATCCAGGTCGGACCACTCCTCCAACGCGTGCGCGCCCTCGCCCGCCGGTCCAAAGATGGCGGTTGGAACTCCAGCACCCGAGAGCAGCGCCGAATCCATCCAGCCCATGCCACCGGTTAACTCCGGAGTATGTCCAAGTAGCTCGGCGGCCTGGTCGCGCACAATCTGGACGATCTCGGCGTCCTCGGCGATCTCAAACGGTTCTCGTACCAGACCCATCTCAAGCGTGGCCGTGAATTGGGGATCCTCACCGGCGAGGCGGTCGAGGATCTCCTGAAACTCAGCGTGGACCTGGTCGTCACTCTCGCCGGGCACGGTACGGCGCTCGATCTCCAGCACGCACTCCTCCGGATAGGATGACAGCTCTTGCCCGCCTCGAATGAGCGAGGCGTGCAGCGACGGCGGGCCGACGTAACGATGCTTCGGCCGCTGGACCAGTTCCTTGCTTAGCGCCTCAAGCTCAACAATCACGCGGCCCATGTGAGCGATCGCGTCGATACCTTTCTGGTAGCGGCTGCCGTGGGCCGCGTGACCGCGGGTCGTGATTGTGGCCCAGACAAAACCCTTGTGGGCGATGCTGACATCCAGCCGTGTGCCTTCGAGGACCAGAGCCGCATCCGGCTTCCAGCGGCCAATGTCTCGGCAGACGGCCTGGGTGCCGATGCTGGCGTACTCCTCATCGACCACGAAGGTCGCAACGATCCGTCCGGGAAAATCGCCGGCGCGGGCGATCTCCTCCAGAAGCAGCATCATCACGGCATCCGCGCCCTTCATGTCGCTTGATCCACGGCCATACAGCCGGCCGTCCTCAACGACTGGGTCGAACGGCGCAGCCATGCCCGCCACTCCCACCGTGTCGATGTGGCCATTCAGCATCAACGTTCTGCCGGACCCTGAACCGACAGTGGCTATGACGTTTGGCCGTCCATTCCCCGCGTCTTGCAACTCGACGTCGATGCCTGGCGTTTCGCGCAGCCGTCCGGCGATGAACTCGGCAATCTGCCTTTCACCCTCTGCTCCAGGATTCAGGTCCGGGTTAATGGACGGGATGCTCACCAGCTCCGCCAGCGTCTCGGTTAAACGCTGTTTGTCGAACTCGATCATTGTCTGGCCTTCCTTAATTCTGAGCCTTCCAGGCCTCGTACTCCGCGCGCCGCGCGGCATTGGGCGGGTAGTAATCGACTGACCCGGCGCCCTCTTTGATCCGGCTGAGCACCCAGTTCTCCATATCCTCTTGTTCCTTGGCGTCACGGGCAACCTCTTCAGCCAGCTGACGCGGGATGACCACCGCGCCGTCGGCGTCACCAACGATCACGTCGCCAGGGTTGATTCGGGCTCCGGCGCATGAGACCGGCAGGTTCACATCGGCATAGCTGTGCAACGATGGCGAGGCCGCGCCGTGGGTCCCGGCGCAATAGATCGGCAGACCGACCGATTCAAGCTGTGCGACATCGCGCATTGCTCCGTCAGTCACGATCCCGGCACAACCAAGCACCATCATGCGGGTTGCCAGCACGTCGCCAAGCACGCCGCTGCGGGCGTCATTGCGGGCATCGACCACGACAATGTCTCCGGGACGGACGCCCTCGACTGCTACCCGTTGCGGATTGCGGGCGTTGTCCTCAGGTCCGATCGCGCCGTCCGGTCGATCCGGCAGCAAACGCAGCGTCAATGCCAGCCCAACCATCGGCTGTGTTCCGGCCACCCGCACCAGTCCCGGCATGAATAGATCCGTATAGCCTTTCTTGGCCAGCACGGCCGCCAGTGTCGAGGTCGTTACTCCCTTCAGGCGCTGCTCGCATTC
>JACCZH010000282.1 GCA_013696045.1 Chloroflexia bacterium | reverse complement strand
TTCCATCGGCGACCGCTCTGGGAGGGGCGCACCCATATCCAGTCCTTCCTTGATCTCTCAGATCCGGACGACGTTACCGAAGGACGCGCCCGCGCGCTGACAGCGCTCACCTGGTTGGCCGCGTTCCAGGGTGATTCCGAAGTAGCCGTCCATGCCGGAGAAGAAGCCGTGGATACCTGGCGCGCGCTGGGTGACAGAGCACATATGCCGGACGCGTTCCTCTCGCTGGGCACCGCCATCGCCATCGATGGGCATCTCGATAGAGCAATCGCGATCATGAGACAGGCGGCCGACATGGCCCGCGAGGTCGGTGATCTGCACAGCCTCGCCAGAGCGTTGAATAACCTCGGCGTTATCGTTGACGACGACGAAGCTCTTCTATTACTCGAGGAGGGCCTGAGGGTTGCCCGGGAAACTGGATCGCCCGGTACCATCGCGTTGGCGCTCTCCAATCTCGCAGCGGCCGTGTCGCGTATGTCCGATGATATCGAGAAATCCCGGGAGATGGAGCGTGAGAGTCTGAAGATCTACCACCGCATGAACACTGCGTGGGGTATCACGATGGCGCTCGACGGACAGGCGAGTACCGCCATGGCACTCGGCCAACCAGATCGGGCGGCACGCCTGGCAGGGGCGTCCGCTGCCCTCCGTGACCGTATCGGCGTGTCGATCCAGCCCATCGCCGTGGACGACTACCATCGGTTGATGTCCGACCTGCGCGCGGCACTAAAAGACGACTTCGAAGCCACCTGGGCAGCGGGGGCGAGAATGAGCATTGATGAGGCAGTCCAGCTCGCGCTCGAGCGCGATGATGTTTCTCAACCCAAACCAGTTCCGGCATCAACCATCCTGTCGAAGCGCGAAATCGACGTTCTCAAGCTACTGGCAGAGGGCCGCTCGAACCAGGAGATTGCCATGACCCTCTTCATCAGCCCGCACACCGCCGCGCACCACGTCACCAGCATCCTCAACAAGCTCGGCGTCGACTCCCGCACCGCAGCCGCCACTTGGGCCGTCAAACAGGGCGTCGTCTGATCTTGCCACCATCGAGTAGCTAGTTCTAGCTATTCCCTCAATGAACGCAAATGGTCAGAACACGCGATGTGCACGTGCGCCTTGCACGGCATGCTGCTGATGTGGTTGGCGGACGGACCGCGACCAGATCGCAGACACCACGAAGGAGGCGCACCATGCAGGCACGATCCAGCAAGACGTTCGCGGAAAATCATCTGGCTATGCTGGCATTGGCAATCGGGCTTCTGGCCATCGCGGTGACGCTGGTCGTGGCCGGCGTCATCTCGTCCAACAACGAGAACAGCTCGGCCCAGGTGGCCCAGCCGGCAGCAGACAAGCATGCCGTCTCGATCCCATCCGGTATGGGGTTTGACCCCGGGTACGTGAACATCAAGACAGAACGCATGAACTGGGGCCTTGGTGTCGGGCTCGACGCCGGGAATGTCAGCGCCAGCGTCGTTCGTCAGGAGTGGGGCCTTGGCGTCGGGTTAGATCCGGGCTTCGTTTCCCGCCAGTCAGTTCCACAGTTATCCGGAAACGAGATCGGCCTAACTGAGCACTAGGACCTGTCTGACGAATCCTTGAACAAGCGCTTCAAGCTACGCAAGGAAGATACGTCTCCTCGAAATTGCGCGAACGTCCATCTTGCTGATTGATGTGCCTCGGGTCCGCATACTCCGACATTGATTCAGCAGACAGACCCAAGGCACCCATCACAACCGGCATCGCGCCCGCTGTCTTTGACCAACAAACTGAGGTTCACCGGAGGGTCCGAAAAACTTCGACCCTCCGTACCGGATGGTGTTTGCACGGATTAGATGATTCGCCTTTTGCAGCCCATTGGCCGAGCGCCTCTCTCCTCGTTACGCTCGGTTCTCGCTCCTCGGGATTACCCGAGCGCTACGGCTATGCTGATTCCAATAATCGCACGGCGGACGATGGTTCGGATTGTCTCATACGACACACCATTACTCCGGGCAAGGACGCGAAGACTCTCACCCGAAGCGTGACGAAGCTGAACCTCCGGCCATAACTCGGCCCCCAACCGCGAGACCGGCTTCGTATAGTGTCCGCTTCCTCGCTTCGGGGTTGGAACAAGGAACGGAACCCAGCGCGGGATACCGCGTGAGCGATCCCCATCAGCCTTGCAGGCTCAACCTTGACAGTCACTCTGGACAGTCACGAATGAGCGTGATACCACCTCGAGACAAGGCATCGTTACGTCATCCCGATTGTCGTGTATGGACGATCTCGTACCTCACTCTGCCAGGTATTTCGACGACATTACCTTCGGTGTCTTGAGGGCGCATCAGCGTGCCGTAGACGCATAGGTACTTCGGTAGCCACGAACCCTAGCTATCGGCCCGAGGAGCCATCCGATCCCGCACAGGAGCGGCCACGGAGGGGTGGTTGGGCG
>JACCZH010000270.1 GCA_013696045.1 Chloroflexia bacterium | reverse complement strand
GAGTACACCCGTAACGGTGCGCTGGGCGACGCTACCACCTCGTCGCTGGAGTATGGAACCGCGATGATGGAGAGCGCTCTGAACAACTTCGTTGGCTTCCTGGAAGACCTGGTGGCCGTCTCGGCGGCGGAAGAGTAATGGTGATTGACCGCGACAACACAATCTGGCCGGCCGGACATCGCGCGGCGCTGATCGTGAGCGTCGATGTTGATGGTCCCTATGGCGAAGCCAACCACCACGGAGCGGACGATTTCTACTGGCGGTCGCAGACGGAATACGACCTCAACGCCGGCGTCTGGCGCTTGCTGGATCTCTTCGGCGACCGCGACCTGGCGGCCACCTTCTGCTGGGTCGGCCGCTGCGTCGAGGACCGTCCAGACGCGGTCCTGCGCGCCCAGGAAGACGGCCACGAGAACGCCATCCATTCGTGGGACCATCGTTATTACACCCCCATGACCTTCGACGAGCAGCGCGCCGACGCCGAAAAGACGATTGACGTCATCGAAAAAACCACCGGCGTGCGGCCAACCGGCCACAAGACTCCCGCCTGGCGCTACAACGACGAGACGGCGCGTGTCCTGCAGTCGCTCGGGCTGAGCTGGCAGATGGACATCGCCCGGCAGGATCTGCCCTGGGTGGAGCGTCCCGATCCCTCCGGCAACCCGCTGGTGCAGCTGCCGCCGTCGCGCTTCTACGACGATTACACCTTTTTCGTGGACCAGACGGTCAACCCGAGAAACACCGCCGAGTTCTGGCATGATGACCTCGACATCATCCGCGCCGAGGGCAAGTTGATGTGCCTGACGCTTCACCCGTGGGTGACAGGGCGGCCGGGACCCTCCACTGCAATTTCCAATTTGCTCGATTACGCGATCGGGCTGGGCGACATCTGGATCGCCCGAGCCGACCATGTCGCCAGGTGGTGGCTTGATTCACAGGGAGAATAAAGAGGAGCGTCGAACCATGCGCGACCGCAATGGCAGCATCATCTTCGTCAATGGCAAGGTCCTCACCGGCGACGTCGAGAAATCGCCCGCGACCGGCGTCGCAATTCACAATGGCAAGGTGGCCGAAGTCGGCACGGATAAGGATGTGCTTGCCTGGAAGGCGAACGGCACACAGGTCATCGACCTCGCCGGCCGCACCGTCGCTCCGGGACTGAATGACGCGCACTGTCACCCGATGATGGTCGGCTTCAGCCTGATGCAGGTCAACGCCGCCACACCGCCCAACAAGACCATCGCCGACCTTGCGACACGCATCGAGGAGCGGGTACGGGAGACACCGGCTGGAGACTGGGTGACGGCGCGCGGCTACGATCAGGCGCGTCTTGAGGACCAGCGTCACCCGGACAGGCACGATCTCGATCCCGTTTCTCCGGACAACCCGGTTATCGTCGTGAGGGCTTGCGGACACATTGCCGGAGTCAACAGCAAAGCCCTCCAGCTGGCCGGGATCGACCGCAACACTCCCGATCCCGAGGGCGGCATCATCGACCGCGACGAGCACGGCGAGCCCACCGGTGTGCTCAGGGAATCCGCCCAGACCATGGTGCGCAAAGTCATGCCGCCGCCAACGCTCGACCAGGCCAAAGCGGCCCTCATCGCGGCCGGGCAGGACTTTCTCTCTAAAGGCGTCACCAGCTGGGCGGAAGCGGGAGTGCGCGACGACACCCACATGCGCGCCTACGTCGAGCCGGCAAACGACGGAACACTGCCGGTGCGCAGCTACCTCATGATGATGATCGACGAGACGCTGGACAACCTTATCAGCCTGGGTATTACGACTGGTTTCGGCGATGAGTGGCTGCGGATCGGTCCTGCCAAGCTGTTCCTGGACGGCTCGATCGGCGGGCGGACAGCGCGCATGTCGCAGCCCTACGAGGGCGAAACTGACAACGTTGGGCTCTGGATGCAGGATCCCCAAGAGTTCAAGGACAAGTTCAAGAAGGCGCACATGGCCGGCTTCCAGTGCTGCGCCCACGCCATCGGCGACGCCGCCATCAGCCTGCTGCTCGATTCGTATGAGGAAGCGCTCGAAGCCCAGCCGCGACCGGACCACCGCCACCGCATCGAGCACTGCTCGATCGTCGATATGGACATTATCCAGAGGATCAAGCAACTCGGCGTCATTCCGATTCCTGGCACCAGCTTCCTGCACGCCTTCAACAAGGCCTACATCCAGAATCTCGGCTGGGAGCGCATCCGCTACGCCTACGGTATGAACACTTTCTACGAGCACGGCATCGTCGCGGCGGCATCCACTGACGCGCCGGTCGTCGGTACCAGCGCTACCATCGGACTCCAGACCATGATGACCCGCCTCAGCGAAGAGGGTGAGCCGATGTGGCCGGAGGAGTCGATCTCGCTTGAAGAGGCCGTACGCGCCTACACCTACAACGGCGCATACGCCTCGTTCGAGGAGAACATCAAGGGCCGCCTCGCCCCCGGCATGCTCGGCGACGCCGTCGTGTTCGAAACCGACATCAGCGCCGTCAACGCCACGGAAGTCGGCAAGGTTCAAGCCGACTTGACGGTCACGGATGGCCACATTGTCTACAATCGGATGACGTAGAGACGTCCCGGAGGGACGTCTTATCCAGCGACACATGCCATGCCAAAGGAGGAAACTCATGCCTACGCTGCGTTTTATCGGTCATTCTGCTTTCATCCTCGAAGGTGAGGGGAACGTCGTTGCCATCGACCCCTTCATTACCGGAAACCCCACCGCGACGATCTCAGCCGACGAAATCAACCCGACCACGATTCTGCTCACACACGCCCACAACGACCATGTCGGCGACAGCGTGGAGCTCTCCAAACGCACCAAAGCTCCGATCATCGCGACCTTCGAGCTTGCTACCTATCTCAGTTCCAAGGGCGCTGAGACCATCGGGGCCAATCACGGCGGCACCGTCAAATTCGCTGGTGGGTCAGTGAAGCTGACTCCTGCCTGGCACACCTCTTCCTATCAAGAGGGTGACACGTTCGTCGCGCCAGGTGTCCCTGCAGGCATGATCGTGACGTTTGCGGAGAAGAAGTTCTATTTTGCCGGCGACACCTGCCTCTTCCTGGACATGCAACTTATCGGCGAAGAAGGCATCGATGTAGCGGTGTTACCAATCGGCGACCACTTCACCATGGGTCCGGCAGACGCCATCCGCGCCGCCAAGTTCCTGCGTCCGCGGGTTGTGATCCCTTGCCACTACAACACCTTTCCGGCCATTGAGCAGGATACTGACGAATTCAAGAAGAAACTCGAGGAAGAAACCAGCGCCAAGGCAGTCATCCTGCAACCGGGCGAAATCTGGGAAGTCGCCGAACCAACCATGACCGCCGCCGATGGGTAATCCACAATGAGCGACCCTGCGGCCGCTCGCGAAGCGATGAACGCCGAATTGGCCCGCACCAAGTTCCAGCGTAAAGCCGTCGCCACCGGCAGCATGCAGGAGGTGATGGACGACGCCACCGCCTTCTTCAAAGAGCGCGGCTACCGCTCAGGACGGACAGGCCGCCCCAACCAGATCTTCGTCATGGGCGGCCGCGAGGGCGCCATCCCCCGCGGCAACGCCGAGATCCTGATCCAGGTCAACGTCGGCAAGGGCAAGGCCACGAT
>JACCZH010000247.1 GCA_013696045.1 Chloroflexia bacterium | reverse complement strand
CATTGATGCAAACGGACTGCACCACGTCCGGCCCTTAACTGCGAAACATTGAACAGAGAGGAACGAATCTATGAAATTCGCCCCCAAAGACATGCTGGCCCAGGACGTGTACAAGCTCATGGCTGCGTTGATCGTACCAAGACCGATCGGATTCACGTCCACCCTCAGCCCGGACGGCGTCAACAACTTGGCGCCGTTCAGCTTCTTCATGATGATCACCTCCAGCCCGCCCCACATCGCGCTCTCCATCGGAGCCAAGAACGGTCAAGAGAAGGACACCCTGCGCAACATCCGCCGCAACGGCGAGCTGGTGATCAACATTGTGAGCGCCGAGATTGGGCAGCAAATGGCGCGCACCGCAGTCGATTATGAGGCCGACGTTAGCGAGTTCGAGACCAGCGGCTTAACGCCGGTTCCAGGTGATATCGTCAAACCGATGCGGGTACTCGAGGCGCCGGCCAATCTGGAATGCATCATGCGCGATATCCACAAGGTCGGTGGACCACCTTACGGAGCCCACCTCGTCATCGCCGAAGTCGTCCAGGTCCATGTCCGCGACGATCTCATTATCGAGGGTAGCCGCATCGACCTCCAGCGGCTCGACGCCGTTGGCCGTTTGACCGGCGACATGTACTGCTCGACAACGGAACAGTACGAATTGAAGCGGTCGTAATGGCGTGCTGCGCCACACTTGAGTATCTGTGTACATGCACTTCATTACAGTTCGGGGTGACGGTGATAGATCCCGGCATCGCGCCGGGCTACGCCGCCGGTTTGTAATCGGGTTCGGGCGCGAGTTCCGCGACCTGGGCCGGCTCTTCCTCTCCGGCGCTCATCAACGGGTCAGACATGAGACGCCGCCGCAGGAACACAATCGTCCATGGCGAGACAACCAGGAATGCGCTCCAGACGACGCCCAACCCGAAGTCGAAGCCACGAATCATGATGAAACCGAGGATCACCGCCAGCCACAAGGTAATGCTATTGACCACCATCGGGTAGCGCGAGTTTCCGATGCCGCGCATTGATCCGGAGTAAACCAGCATCCCGGCCCAGAACGGCTGTGAGAACGCCAGCACTCGAAGGGAAACACCGCCTTGCGACACGACCTCCGGGTCGTTGCTGAAGAACCCCATAATCTGTGGACCGAACACAAAATAGACGACCCCGATCATGCTCATCCAGATTGCGGCGTAGCTAGCCGAAATGCGTGCTGCTCGCCTGGCGGACGCCGGATCCTTCGCGCCAGTCGATTGCCCGACCAGTGCTGTCGCAGCCATCGCCATGCCCAACGCAGGCATGAAAGAGAGCGAGAGGGCATTGAACGTAATGCGATGCGCGGCCAGCGCCTCCGTGCCGAGCACGGCCACGGTAGCCGTCATGACCGCAAAAGCGATTGAGGTTGAGAACTGCTCGACCGCGCTCGGGATGCCGATCCGGCCAACGTCGCGCAGGGTCGGCATCGTCGGCCACCAGCCCGAGCGGCCGGCCAGCGAGACGATCTTGCCGCGGAAGACCAGCACCGCAACCATTAACCCGACAGCCAGCACCCGTCCGGCAAGCGTGCCCCAGGCGCTACCCACCACGCCGATCTCCGGGAAGCCCAACTTGCCAAAGATAAGCCCGTAGGCAACAACAGCGTTTACGACGTTGGCGACCAGGTTGCCGTACATCGGTGTCTTGGTGTCTCCCATGCCGCGCAGGATTCCAGCCACGGCGAACGAATTCACGAACACAACCAGGGAGATCGCCATTACCCTCCAGTATTCTTCCGCAATCACCGCCACAGCCGACTCAACTCCAAAGAGTCCCACCAGTTGCGAGGCGAACACCAGGCCGAAAATGGTTAACGGGATTGCCAGAATTGTCCCTGCGGTAATGCTCTGCTTGGCAATCGAGCTGGCTCGCTCCGAGTCACGCGCTCCGACGGCCTGAGAGACGAGCACCGAGCAGCCCACGGAAATCGCCGTCAGCAGCACGATCAATACAAAGACCAGCTGGATGGCCGTGCCAACGCCGGCGACTGCCTCATCACCGATGCGCGAGACCAGGAAGGTATCGACGACCTGCACAGCGGTAATCAGCAAGCCGTCTATCATCGCCGGCCAGG
Organism: Chloroflexia bacterium; assembly: GCA_013696045.1. GTDB lineage: Bacteria > Chloroflexota > Chloroflexia > Thermomicrobiales > CFX8 > JACCZH01. The sequence goes on along the minus strand of JACCZH010000247.1, from coordinate 31,131 downwards.
CCAGCATGACCACCCTCCGGCGCATCTGATCGTCGGCCGAGCCATTCTCAGGAATGCCAATCCCGAACCAGTTCAAGATTCGCTTGAGATTGAGATTACTCACGTGACATTCCACTATCTACGCCGTTAGCGGGAGAGAGATTGATGTCGCAGGAGCCGCCGCTCAACGCGCTCAGCAACAGACTGATGGTGTGGTCGACGGCGCTATCGGCGGTGGCACGATCAATGAGATGCAGCGCAAACATCGTGACCACCCCATGCATGCCCGCGATAAGCGCCAGCTCATCCAGATCTCCGACTGCCGGAGAGAGGAAGCTGCGCTTCTGCGCCTCACGAACAAGATCACCGATGAACGAGCCCACCTCGTCGGCTCGTGGCCCGAACCGAGGCGCGTCGGATCCCAAAAAAGACGCGGGACGATGACCCATCATGAGCTCATACTGGTGCGGGAACTCAAGTCCATACTTGCCGACCTCGCGCAGCGCATCCCCCAGCCGCTGAATTGGGTCACGAGTGCGCGGCAACGCGCGTAAGCGGCCCAGCAACCGGCCATACTCATGCTCGCTGACCTGATACAGCAGATCGTCTTTATCGCGAAAATGCAGATAAATCGTGCCGTGCGAGATGCCCGCCCGTCGCGCGACCTCACGGATAGAAGCGCCCTCATACCCCGAAATGACAAACGCATCCCGTGCCGCTTCCAGAATCAGCGCCCGTGTGTCTTCTACATTGCTCTCTCGCCGGGTCGCTGATTTACTCAATCTTATGCCTCATTACTGACCACTGGTCATTAGCTTGTCAGCGACCATTCTATGTCATCGAAGCCTTGGTTTCCATCCGTCTTCGGGCGGATATTTGTCACCCTCCTTTCGGCGATGTTCGGAGAGACACACTGTAGTGAAAGTCATTTCGTGAGAAGGGAGCGTACAGCAATGATCCACGAGCAGATGCTTCTCAACGATCTTCACATGCAGGACGCTGTCGAAGAACTGGAAAGCATCATTCGCGAACGCTTCCCCTAGCCGAGATCGCAGTGGGATATGGAGAAGAGCCCGTCGGCATCTATCTGACGGCTATCGTGGATGTGGAGGGTATTGATGAAGTCTCCGATCTATACATCGACCGGCTGGTTGATCTACAAGTGGAGGAACGACTACCTATCTACTTGAATCCGGTTCGTCCTTTGGAGCGACCGACGGAGAGCAGTGAGGTATTCGATCCGGACATCCAGACCGGTGAGACGTTCAGCCATTTGACGCACCCGTAGTCTGCTGCTATTATCGTCTTCAACAACTGAATAGACCCTGCGCTCATCCAGAGTGGTGGAGGGATCGGCCCTTAGAAGCCCGGCAACCAGCGCGTGTACGCATGGTGCCAATTCCGGCGGTAGGTTTCCGCAAGATGAGCGAAGATGAATGTCCACCACCTCATAGCTTTTATGTGGTGGACTTTTATATCTCCTCTCCGGCGCAGGGCAGGACTTGACTGTTCGTATGCCTTGTGTCATGACCGGAGAAGGGGAACAGGTTTCGATGACGACTCTACCAGGATGGACTCCGTGCACCGCGCTACGCACTCGACAGGTAGCAACACCCAAACGGCCGTTTGTCACAGAGCTGGGTCATACGCTGAGCGACATTACCGTTGCTTATGAAACCTGGGGGCAACTTAACGCCCAGCGTGATAATGTCGTGCTTGTCTTTCACGCTCTCACCGGCGACTCCCACGCAGCGAGTCACCCTGAGTTACCCGGCGATAGTTTTGGCTGGTGGGAGCCGGTCATCGGACCCGGCAAGCCGATTGACACCGATCGTTACCACGTGATTTGCGCAAATGTGCTCGGCTCGTGTTACGGAACGACCGGACCACGCTCGATCGGTCCAGATGGCCAACGGTATAACCTGCGCTTTCCTGCCCTAACGATGCGTGATCTCGTCAACTGTCAATTGCGGCTGCTGGATGAGCTCGAGATCTACCAGATTGCCTGCGCGATTGGCGGCTCGTTAGGCGGCATGCAGGTCGTTGAGCTGGCAACCTCCGTTCCGCCACGCGTGGACCGGGCCGTGGTTATCGCGGCATCAGCACGATTTCATAGTCAGGGAATTGCCTTCAACGAAATCCAGCGCCGTTCGATCATGCTCGATCCATGCTGGCTGGGCGGCAATTATGATGATGATAATCCACCGGCAGACGGTATCGCAGTTGCCCGCATGCTGGGCATGCTCACATTCCAATCCGATGAATACATGAGTGCACGCTTCGACCGCCAGCCAGCCAGCCGCCTTAGCCACTGGCCCGATTTCCAGAGCCGTTTTGATGTTGAAGGCTACCTGCACCATCAGGGCGATAAACTCGCTGGACGCTTCGACGCCAATACCTACCTGTACCTGTCTCGCGCCATGGATACGCACGATATCGGCCGCGAACGAGGCGGTCTTCATAGCGCGGCGTCCAGGATTACCGCAGACACGACAGTCATTGGCGTGAGCAGCGATGTGCTATTCCCTGCTCGCTATGTTCGTGAAACCGCGTGCGCCATCAACGATGCCGGTGGCAACGCTCGCTACTGGGAGCTCGATTCTCCGGAGGGCCACGATGCCTTTCTCAAGGAGTTTGAGCGCCTTGATCCCGTGTTGCGAGAGGCGGTTACCGGCCAGCAGACACGGGTGGAGCCGGCAACGGCCGTCCACGCGAGAGCATGAAGACCTCGCAGAGGATAGCGATGACCACCAGCAGCACGCCGTTTACGGCGCTTAACACCTGGATGCTGTTGAGCAAGAACAGTGCTACCAGCACCAGCGCGACGAGATAGCCCTGACGGCGTGCTCTCAAAAAATCGTGCCGGCGCGGATCGTCGCGATAGACACGCAGGCCAAACGCATACGCTATGGGTGTTGCAATCGTTGCGATCACCACGGTCAGCGGTAGTAGAAATATCAGGAACTCAGACCGCGAGAGGACATCGCTCGGGGTGACAAATGTCAGGACAAATCCAAACACTGCCCAACCGCCGATGCCTTCTATCTCATAGATCGAGACCTTGAGCGCCCGGGCCAGCGGGATGAACACCAACCCTGGAGCAACCAGCAGTAACACGCAGGTTGCCATTACCCGTAAATCAAACATCGGCCTTGATCCAGCGTCGACGACGAAGATCAGATAGGCCAGCGCCAGCCAGGCGTTCGCCGCCGCCCCTATGATGAACAAAATCCGCAGTATCCGCTGCATGTGTACGTACTCCCTTGCGCGGGAGTCTATCACGCAATCATGACCGCGAGTCAAGAGGCGGTGAATCCTTCTCAGATGGAGACTGCGCCCAGGTAGCACCGGTGAAGAAATAATCCATCCCCAGCCAGATGCTCTTGGAGAACGGATAAAAACAGACAGGGAAGATGACGCCAACCGCCGCCAGAAGTGAGATCTGTGTCCACAGTCCAAGATCTGTGCCGAACATCAGCATAAACACGCCGCCGATTATCAAGAACTGGGTGGTGATGAGATTCACGTAGATTGCGCCGGTCCAGTAGCCTTCTTCACGCTCAAATCGCAGCCGACAGATTCTGCAATCCCGGCGGTTAGTGAAACCATGCTCCAGGAACTTGCCCTCGCCACAGCGCGGACAGCGCAAGCGCAACGAACGACCGAGAACTGTCGTAACCAGACCTGGACTCTGCATATCATCGCCCCTTCGAACGTGCCCGCACACGTGCTTCCTCTTCTACAACCAAGTGTGCCCGAACCGGTGCGTGTATGCTTCCCTTCGACACGATTCGTCCTCATGAAGCCGGCATGGGAAAACGCCATGAACCCAAACGGACCGTTAGCAATTGTCGTCGGCGACGTTGTGCGCCTGAAAAAGCCACATCCTTGCGGTTCCTACGAATGGACCGTCACGCGCCTCGGGGCGGACATTGGTTTGCGTTGCCACGGTTGTGACCGGCGGGTGATGCTCTCGCGTCGCACCCTGGAAAAGCGGCTCAAGACCTTCGTCTCACGTGGACCAGCCTGGGAACTTGCCGAGCAGATACTCGCGAACGACACCAGCGAGCCAGCACCGTGAGAGCATCTGAAGGCGGGCTGGTTGCCGTCCTGCGCAACCAGGCATTCCTGCGGCTTTGGGTGATTCAGGGTCTCTCGCAAACAGCGCAAAACATGATCAACTTCACGCTGCTGATCGTTGTCCGCACCATCGTCGAGACCCAACAGCTCACGCAAGCAAACACGGCGGTTTCCCTACTCGTGCTCGCCTTCAGCGTTCCCGCGGTCATCTTCTCGCCAATCGCCGGTGTCGTCGTTGACCGGGCCAATAAGCGCACCGTTATGTTGATATCCAACGCGTTGCGGGTGCTCGGCGTTCTGGCGTTTCTCGGTCTTGATCCCGCGTGGCCGGCGCAGATCACCCTGGTGGCACTCTATTCGATCACTTTCTTTTTAGGCGCGGTCGGCATGTTCTTTGGGCCGGCACAGCTCGCGACGATTCCGAATATTGTCAGCCCTCGTGACCTTATCAACGCGAACGCCCTCTTTAATCTGACGGTCACGGGCTCGCAGATTCTGGGGTTCGCCGTGTTCGGGCCGTTGACCATCAAGCTGGTCGGCACCGAGATGACATTGATCGGCATTCTCATTCTGTATGTCTTTACGACCGGGATGGTGCTGCTGCTCCCGAGATCCTCCGGCGCGCCGCGCCTCCGCGATGTCATGAGCGACGACGGCCAGCCCTTCCGACAGTTTATCCGTGAAGCGCGTGAAGGCGTCGTTCTCATTCTGCAACGGGCCGTGTTGCTGAAAGCCATCACGTACCTGACCCTGGCCACGACAACCTATCTGATGATTGCGGCATTGGGGCCGGAGTTCATCACCAACGTTCTGGGACTATCGAGAGAAGACATCGGATTTATCGTGGCGCCAGCAGGGTTAGGCGTCGTTGCCGGGGCGCTGGTGGTGAACAAGGTAACGCGCAAGATTCCGGCGCCGCGCCTGGTCGATTATGGGTTGATCGGCGCTGCCGCGTCGCTGGCGCTGCTGGCGCTGACCGAGCCCGTCGCGCGTATCTTCGATCTCAGCCAGGACACCGCGGCACTGGGTGTCGTGCTCGTGGCGGTCTTTTTCTCGTTTACACTGGGGATATCGAATGCCTTCATTATTGTCCCGGCTCAGACGTTGCTACAGCTTGGCAGCCCGGAGAACGCACTCGCCCGGGTCTACGCGACGTTCTTTACCGTCTCGAACATTGCGATGTTCATACCGGTCCTGTTCGCCGGTGCGTTCGCCGACCTCTATGGAGTTATCCAGGTATTCCTGGCGGTCGCCGTGCTGCTGTTGGCAACCGGCCTATATAACCTGCGCCAGCCCGCGCCGGTACTGGAGGAACGCGATACACCGCTGTCTACTCCAGGTCAGCCACCGATCTAGTCCGCATCGCGTAGGACGTGTCATCTTGACCGGAGCCCATTCGACTGACGCTCAAAACAGGCTCTGCGGAGTGGAGAAGTCTCTATGCGACCGAACCAAGATCTCTACGACCCAGAGGGTGCATAGCTGTCGAGATGACTATCGATCATCCAGCAATCAATCCTGGCTCTGATTATTCAACAACAGGTCCAGCAACGCCATCCTGACAAACACACCGTTGCGCGCCTGGCGGAAGTACGCCGCGCGAGGATCGGCGTCAATCCCGGGGTGAATCTCGCCGACGCGCGGCAGTGGGTGCATAATGATCGCGTCGTCCCGCAGCCCCTCCAGTAGCGCCGGATCAAGCTGATAACGGCCCTGAACCGCCGAGTACTCCTCCTCCGATGGAAAGCGCTCCTTCTGAACCCTCGTCATATACACCACGTCAACCCGCCCAACCACGGCGGAGAGATCGCTTTCAAGCTCAAATGCCACGTCTGACGCAATAAGCGCATCCAGCACGTCTTGGGCCATTTCGATGCCTGGCGGAGTGACCATGATGATCCGGCATCCGTTCACCTGAGTGAGCAGCTTCGCCAGCGAGCGCGGCGCGCGGCCGTAGCGCAGATCTCCAACCAGAGCTATCGCAAAATCGTCGATACGCCCCAGCTCGTCTCCAATCGTGAACAAGTCCAGCAACGCCTGGGTGGGATGCTCGCGCGCGCCGTCGCCGGCGTTCAGGATGGGGACACTGGCGACGCCGGCCGCAGCGGCTGATGTTCCGGCGTCTGGGTGCCGTATCGCAATAACATCGGAATAGGATTCAACGATTCGCACGGTATCCTGAATCGTCTCGCCCTTGGCGGCTGACGAGGTTTCGGCCGCCATTTCGGACGAAATGACCTGGCCGCCCAGCCGCTGCATGGCCGATTCAAAACTCAGGCGGGTACGGGTGCTTGGTTCATAGAACAGTGTCGCCAGAATCTTGTCGTGCAGCCGGTTGTCGGTTCCATGCTTCGCAATAGCGCGCATCGTCAGCGCATGTGCAAAGATATGGTCAAGGTCGGACCGCCTGAATTGATCCACTTCCAGGACATGTTTCAGCTGCACCGGTGCCCCTCCCCGTTCCCGCGATCGCGTTTGAGATCTCATTCTTCCCGGCTGCGATTATAACTTCCATACTCCTCGCTGGAGGTCACGGTTCTGTTATCATCCGGTATCCTCTCCACAGGGGTACGTTTCATGCCTGTGGGAATCAGGAGATCGGTGGACTGTTTGGGCCGTTCGATTGACATCGGATCCTTTCGCGGAATAGCGATAAAAGTTCACCCGTCGTTCGCGCTCCTTCTTATCTGGGTTATCTACCAGTGGGGCTTTGCCACAGGAGCAGGGGTGCCAGGTGTCCTGTTTGGCACCATCGTGCTCCTCGCAGTCTTCGGTTGCGTGCTGGCTCACGAGCTCGCCCACGCCGTTGTAGCGATAAGGCATGGCCTCGCGGTTCACGACATCACCTTGCTGCCAATTGGCGGCGTGGCCAGAATAGAGCATGCATCGCTCACGCCGCGCGCTGAAACGCTGATTGCCGTCGCCGGCCCGCTTATGAACGTCCTGATCGCGCTTGCGCTCACCCCTCTGGTGTTACTCATCGCCGTCGCGCATAACATCAACCAGGCTATCGGAATCCTCCTGTATGCGGACGAAATCTCGATCGCGGGCTTCATCCTTTATCTCTGGATCGCAAATATCCTGCTGGCAATATTCAATCTATTGCCAGCCTTCCCGATGGACGGTGGGCGAGTATTGCGCGCCTTGCTCTCGGCCCACCGCAATCGACTCTCCGCCACGCGTATCTCGGTGTACACCGCGCAAACGATGGCGGTCGCGCTCGGGGCGGGCGGGCTCTTGATCGGCGACTATCTCATGCCACTGGTGAGTGTGTTTATTCTGGTCTCCGCCCAGATGGAGATACGCCACGTCGAAATTGAATCCGCGCTGAAAGCGCTGCCAGTCGGACAGTTTGCGCTCTGGGAAGCGGGAGGCATCAGCCCGGATGTTCCACTCTCGTTTGCCACCCGCGGCGGCCCGCGTGACATCGTCGTTACTCGCAACCATCAGGTTGTGGGAATGCTTTGGCGGCATGAGCTGTTACACCATTTAAGCGGTTCGCATCACGAGATCTATGTTCGCGACGTTATGGACCGCGGGTTTCATCCAGCTGAGGTGAGCGATTCCGTCTACGACGTTCATCTCTGGATGCACGAGTCAAACCGCTCTGCTGTGCCGGTTATCGACAACGGAGAGTATCGTGGCATCTTTACCGGAGACCGGCTGGGGCACGTCTATCAGGTGATCGAAGAGCGCAATCGCGCCTGGCATTTTGGCATGTTGTTGGCATTCTGGAACCGTCTCCGTCTGGTCTGGCGCTAGCGTTTCACCCGGACGGACTTCCCGCCCTGAATGCGGTAAACTTGACCGTTATCGCATACGAGGTGTACGATCAAGCTATCTACTCCGGCGCAACCGAACTGAGAGGAGCGCCACCGTGAAAGTATCCACCCGAGGCGAATACGGCATGCGAGCGATGGTGGAGCTCTCACGCCAGTATGGGCAGGGGCCTGTTTCACTGACGGCGATCGCCCAGAATGCCACCGTGCCGACGGCCTATCTTGAACAATTGATCGGACCGCTTCGCCGCGCGGGGTTGGTGACATCCACCCGTGGAGCGCACGGCGGATATGAGCTGTCCCGCGCACCGGCGGAAATCATGGTTGGTCAGGTCTATCGGGTCCTCGAAGGCCCGGTGGCGCCGATGGAGTGTGTCTCCGAAGTAGAGCCGGAAGAACAATGCCCATTGATCGACGGTTGCGCGACCCGTGTCGTGTGGCTCAAGGTGCGTGACAGTATTGTTGACGCGCTGGATTCGACGTCGCTGGGCGATCTGCTTGCCCAGAGCCGGCCACAGCTCGCTACCACCGACCGATCGAGCGCGCGGGCATCCTGATCCGGCGCGACCGCTGCCCCAGATAATGACAAACGATTGAAAGGTGAGCGTCGGTGACTGATACCGACATCTACTTGGACCATGCCGCGACGACCCCGGTCGATCCGGCGGTTCTTGAGGCGATGCTTCCGTTTTTCACAGCCCGGTTTGGCAACCCCACCAGCATCTACGGCGCAGGCCGCGACGCGCGGGCAGGTCTGGATTGGGCGCGTGGCACATTAGCCGGCATCCTTCATTGTCTGCCGCGTGAAGTCGTCATGACCAGCGGCGCCACCGAATCCAACAACACCGCTATTCGTGGCGTGGCCTGGTTCAACCGTCTCAATAGCGGCGGCAACCATATTATTACTAGCGCCATCGAGCACCACGCTGTCCTGCACGCCGTCGAAAGCCTCGCCGAGCACGGTTTTGAGATAACAATTATTGAGCCAGACGCTGCTGGTCTGATCGAGCCTGAAGCAGTGGCAAACGCCATCCGTCCGGATACCTGCCTCATTTCGATTATGTATGCCAACAACGAGATTGGGACCATCCAGCCCATCGCCGAGATCTCCGCCATCGCCCGGCAGCACGGCATTCTGATACACACCGACGCCGTCCAGGCCGCTGGGGCGTTGTCGCTGGACGTCGATGAGCTTGGTGTGGATCTCCTGAGTCTCAGTGCCCACAAATTCTATGCGCCCAAAGGGGTAGGGCTGCTGTATGTTCGCCGGGGCGCCAGGATCGCCTGGCAGCAGCTCGGCGGCGGACAGGAATATGCCCGCCGAGCGGGAACCGAGAACGTGCCCGGTATCGTCGGCATGGCGGCTGGACTAACCCTGGCTCAGCGCGCCCTGGTCGAGAGGAGCGCACATCAGCGCATGTTGCGCGATCGGCTCATCGACGGCATCTTGGGCCGCGTCCCGCATTCTCAGCTCAATGGCAGCCGCGATCATCGCCTGCCGAACAACGTGAATATCTCATTTGCGGGGGTCGAGGGCGAAAGTATTCTGCTCGATCTGGATATGCACGGCATCTCGGCCTCCAGCGGCTCCGCCTGTGCCACCGGTTCGACCGAACCCTCACATGTTCTGCTTGCTCTGGGCATTTCCGAGAATCTCGCACAAGGCTCACTGCGCCTTACCGTCGGAAAAGACAACACCGTAGCCGAGATCGACCGCGCCATCGACACCATCGCAACCTCGGTTCAGCGCCTGCGCGAGATGTCGGCCTTGGTGACGTAGACCTCATCACTCCCCGACTGCTGGAAGATCCTCCAGCGACGATAGCCCGAAGAAATTGAGGAACGCCGCCGTGGTGGCGTATTCATGGGGATTTCCGAGCGTGTTGCGGCGGCCAACGGTCTCGACCAGGTCACGCGCGGCCAGGTTGGAAAGGACGCCGCTTGAGTCGACACCGCGCACGGCTTCGATCTCCGGCCGGGTGACAGGCTGCCGGTAGGCGACAATCGCCAGGGTCTCGAGCGCGGCCGGCGAGAGCCGCACCGTGCGCTCGATCATGAGCATGCGCTGCACCAAGGCGCCAAAACGGGGCGCGGAAACCAGCTCGGCCCGCGTGCCGTCACGCTGCAAGACAATACCGCGACCGTGTTCATTCAGAAGTGCGCCGAGCTCGTCCAACGCACGGTGAACCGCGGCCGGCGTCCAACCCAACGCCGTCGCCAGTACGCTTACCTCTTCGGCTTCACCACGGGCAAACAGCAGCGCTTCAAGAATTGCCGCCCGCTCGCCAGCCGTGCCAGTGTCAATATCAAGCGCGGCCTGCTGGTCGTGACCATTCTGTGTCATGGTGTCGTGCCCTCACCCGCGCTGACGGGCTCAATCATTATGTCCGCAAACAATCCGTCCTGCTGGACATCAATCTGACGTCGCCGCCAGAGTGCGAGCAGTGCGATGAAGCCGGCCACGGTCTCCTCGCGGTCGGTCTTGCTCACCAGGTCCACGAAACGTCGCGACCGCTTGGATGCCGTGATTGCGGCGAGCAATCTGCCAGCCATTTCCGCCACCGAAACGACACGCCTCATCAGCACCGGCTCAGGCTCGGCCGGTTGCCGGGCGATAGCCCGCACCAGCGCCCGGCCCAGATGGGCGACCGGCGGCAACACAAACATCATCCGCGTTGGACGGGCGACTGGTGGCGCGCTTCGCGAGTAGGAACGCCACAACGCGACCTGCGCCTCACCCAACCCGTTTGCGACATTGCGCATCCGCTGGTACTCGCGCAATTGCTCCGCGAGATCATCCACGTCTTCAACGGCCTCGTGCACTTCTGGGCGCGGCAGAAGCGCCCTCGATTTCAACACCAGCAACCGGGCCGCGACGCCCAGGAAATCAGCCAACAAACGCGGCGTAGCATCTTCTAAAGCGTCGATATGCGCCAGGAAACCGTCAGTGACGGTCACAAGTGAGAGGTCCGATATGTCCAGTTTCTCGCGCTCAATCAGAGAGAGCAACACGTCCAGGGGTCCCTCAAAGCTCGGTAACCGCAGTTGATACGAAGCCAATGTCATCGGTGCGGTGTCCGTTGTCATGCGATTGCTCCTGCATCGGCTTGAATCAACGCCCGTAAATGAGGGTCGTCCACCGGAGGGTTTTCTTCGTGCCGGGCAATCAACTCCACACAACGCTCCGATGCGCCTGCGGTTTCGGCAAGCTGTGCTCCTAGTTGCGCATGATGACGCGCCAGAAACAATCCGTGCCCCAACCAACCACCGTCACGCCGTCCAGTCAGACCCAGCAGCCAGGGTGAGGTCGCCTGGAGAAATACCTTCAAAACGCGATGGGGCAGCCGCACCCGCCCGCGATCGTCAGCCTTGCCGGCATCGTGCAACGCGGCAGCACGAAGCAGATCCGCGTCAACATGGCCAGCCGCGATCAGCGTGTCGTGCACCCGTAAATGATGCGCCCGGTCGAAGGCCGATAAGCGCAATAACAACCTCCACTGCGCCTCATTCTGAAGAATGTCATGCAGTCTGCGATCGATCTCGCTATCATGCCGGTACGCCATCGTCCGGAAACCCTGAATCACCCGCCAGGCGACACCTTGACCTGTCTTCCGAACCGCCGGAACATATGTCATGCTCGTCCTTTGCATATCAGAGCTGTGTCGAGCCAACGATGCTGTCCCAAAACAGCGTGAAGACCGGGAGATACATAGCCTGCAGCACTCCGCCACCCACAACGACCAGCACCAGCAGGATTGCAATGCCATACTGTTGCAGCGGGGCAAGATATTGGTACCAGAAATTGGGCAGAATCCCGGCCAGGATCTTGGACCCGTCCAGCGGGGGGATCGGGATCATGTTGAAGGCCGCCAGCAGCAGGTTAAGCCATATGACCTGGCGCACCAGCAGCTCCATGAACCCATCCAGCTCAATGCCTCCAAAGCGCATTGGTATCGCGACGGCCGTGGCAATAACCAAGTTAGAGGCCGGACCCGCGACGGCGGTAATCGCCATGCCATGCCGGCCGCCGCGCAGGGCCGCAGGATTTACCGGCACCGGCTTGCCCCAGGCGATCACCCCAAAGCCCAGCGACAGCATGATCATGAAGATAAAGCCCAACGGATCGAAGTGCGACACCGGGTTGAGCGTAATCCTTCCCAGCCGCGCCGCAGTGGGATCGCCAAGCTGGTACGCGGACCAGGCGTGCATGAACTCGTGGATCGTAATGCCGATCACAAACGCGATGACTGTAGCGACGATGTAATCGGGATTGATTTCTATTGGGCGCGGCTGGCCAAACACTGCGGTGATTTCCTCGTTTCAGGTATCGGGGTCGGTTTGCCATTTTGTAGTAGTTGCATCAGCCTGATCGGTATCACGGAGAAGAATGGCGTTGAGCAGTCCTCCTGAGGAACGAAGGATCTCTATTAAGAGCTGCTGTTTCCCCAAAGCGTCGGTAGAGCTGCGACGTTCAAGAAAATCTACCTCCCATAAACGGCCTAAACGCTACACAGAGTAAACACCACCCGCAAACAAACGCGCCACGGTGTTCGACCCTGGCGCGTTGAAGTGGCGGGTATGTGTCTCGCTTAGTCGGCGATCGATCCCGGGTACAGGTGGCAGGCCACGAAATGGCCGGCTCCCTGGTCCACGAAGATCGGATCTTTTTCTTTGCAGACCGGCATCACGTATGGGCAGCGTGTGTGAAAGCGGCAACCCGAAGGCGGGTTGATCGGGCTCGGCACATCGCCGGTGAGGATAATACGCTCGCGACGCTTTTCAATGACCGGGTCCGGAATCGGCACGGCCGAGAGGAGCGCTTTGGTGTATGGGTGCAAAGGATCATTCAGCAATGCGTCACGGTCAGCCAGTTCGACAAACTTGCCGAGGTACATCACCGCGATGCGGTCTGAGATGTGCCGCACCACCGAGAGGTCATGAGCAATAAACAGATAGGTGAGCTTGAACTCCTGCTGCAAATCCTCCATAAGGTTGATGATCTGTGCCTGAATGGACACGTCGAGCGCCGAGACTGGCTCGTCAGCAACAATGAAGTCCGGGTTAGCCGCCAACGCACGAGCAACACCAATACGTTGCCGCTGGCCACCCGAGAACTCGTGCGGGTAGCGGTTGGCGAAGTATGGGTTCAAACCCACGGTCTCCAGCAACTCGCGCACACGGGCGTTGCGCTGATCTTTCGGCACCAGATTATGAATCTGCATCGGCTCGCTAACGATCGAGCCAACCGTCATACGCGGATTCAACGAGGCGTATGGGTCCTGGAAGATCATTTGCAGGTAGCGGCGCATCTTGCGCATTTCACCGCCATCAAGCTTGGTGAGCTCACTGCCATTGAAGTTGACAGTTCCTTCGGTTGGTTTGTAGAGCTGCAAAATGGCGCGGCCAGCGGTGCTCTTGCCGCAACCGGACTCACCCACCAGACCGAGCGTCTCGCCACGCCTCACCTGAAAGGTAATCCCGTCAACCGCCTTCACCGCGCCAACCTGACGCTGGATGATAATGCCGCGAGTAAGCGGAAAGTGCATCTTCAGGTTGTCAACATCGAGCAGAACATCTTCGGCCGGGCCGGCGCCGTTGCCCGGCGCGCGTGTTGTTGTGTCAGTTGCCATCGTTATGCCTTCGGCCCTTCTTTGCTGACTTCTTCCCAGAACCAGCACGCCGAACGATGGCCAGGGGCCACGTCAAGCAGCGGAGGATTCTGCTGTTCGCACTTCTCACGCGCGTAATCACAACGTGGCACGAACGGGCAAAGATCCGGGAGATCGATGAGATCGGGCGGCAGTCCGCGGATTGGGTCAAGTTTCTCACGCACCTCAGAGTCGAGACGCGGGATAGAGTTCAACAACCCAACCGTGTATGGGTGCCGAGGGTTGGCGAAAAGCTCTTCAGCTGTAGCGGTCTCAACAACATGGCCGGCGTACATCACGTTGATCCGGTCGCTCATGCCGGCCACGACGCCGAGGTCGTGAGTAATAAGCATCACCGCCGTGTTGTGCTCTGCCTGGAGTGTCTTCATGAGATCAAGAATCTGGGCCTGAATCGTCACATCGAGCGCCGTCGTAGGCTCATCGGCAATCAACAGGCTGGGGTTACAGGAAAGCGCCATTGCGATCATCACGCGCTGGCGCATACCACCTGAGAATTGGTGCGGATACTGGTTAACCCGCTCTTCGGCGTTCGGAATACCGACCATCTCAAGCAGCTCAATTGAGCGTCGCCGCGCCTGACTTTTGTTCATGCCCATGTGCAACTCAAGCGTCTCACCCAGCTGGCGGTTAATTGAGAGCACGGGGTTGAGCGAGGTCATCGGGTCCTGAAAGATCATGGCAATCTCGTTGCCCCGGATGTGGCGAATTTCCTCATCGCTCATGGTGATGATGTCTTCGCCTTTAAAGAGGATTTCTCCCTGAACGATCTTTCCAGGAGGCGACGGAATGAGCCTCATGATCGACATGGCTGTGATGCTCTTGCCACAGCCGGACTCACCCACGATGCCAAGCGTCTCGCCCGGCAGGATGTCGAACGATACGTCGTCGACAGCTCTCACTACCCCATCCTGAGTGAAGAACTGCGTTTTCAGATTCTTCACGTCGAGTAGTGGTTCCATGGCTACTCCTTCGACTCCCGGTGTTTAGACCCGGCCACTATTCCCTCGTCAAACCGACCGTTGCCGGCTGACAACCTCCGCGTGTGTTCGTCCCCACTCTGCGCCTTACAACCCTGCGCCTGTCGCTCCGGGCTTGCATTTTTGCGGCGGTCCAGTCAAGGCTATGGTCCGCATTCCTTACTGTCGGTAGTGGGCGCGAGTATAGCACGCAAAAGACTTGACAGGCCACCAACCCCGGTCGCCGTCATCGGCGCTGCATGCACTCCGTTTTAGCACACCACTCCATGCCTGGACACGGACAATTGGACGATAGCATAGGAATCTACCAGCGGCAACGATTTTGCTCTCTCCAGATTACCGTGCACGCCTATTACGAGCGGCACGACCCATTAACCATGCACCGGAATCCTCGTCAAGAGATTCTCGTATTGCGCGTTCTGACCGCGCACGACGCTGAAGAAGATTTCCTGAATCTGCTCCGTGACCGGGCCGCGCTGTCCGGTCCCAACCGGCCGGCCGTCGACAGTGCCGATGACTGCCACCTGAGCGCCGGTGCCGCACAGGAACGCCTCGTCGGCGATATACAGCTCGGAACGGTCGATCTCGCGCACTTCCACGGGAATGCCGAGATCCCCGGCATATTGAATGACCGACATGCGGGTGATGCCTTCAAGAATATCGCCTGTTATTGGTGAAGTGATCATCGTGCCGTTGCGAACAATATAGAGGTTGGCGGCGCTGGCCTCGGCGATCTTCCCGCGAGCGTTAAGCATCAACGCGTCATCGCAGCCAGCCTCTTCAGCCTGATCTTTGGCGAACGCCGAGTTGATGTATGAGCCGCTGATCTTGCCTCGGCTTGGAATGGTGTTGTCCGTGCTGCGTACCCAGGATGAAACCATCAGCTTCAATGGACGGTCCATGGCCAGGTAGTCGCCAAGCGGGATCATATAGATCGCCAGGTCGTCTTCAATGCCCTTTAACCGTGGCGTGAGCTCAATACCCGACTTGTAGACGAACGGCCGAATATACACATCTGACTGCGGGTTGTTCTTGAGAACAAGTTCCCGAACAACGTCAGCGAATCCGTCTGGGTCGAGATCGAGCTCGCAGCGCAGCAGCCGGGCACTGCTCATCAAACGGCGGCTATGCTCGGGCAAACGAAAAATGTTGATCGTCTCGCCGCTCGCGTCCTGATAGCCACGAATGCCCGCAAATGCGCCCGTGCCATACTGGAGAGCATGTGTCGCGATGCTGACTTTCGCTTCGTCCTGCGGCACGATGTTTCCCTGGAAATAGGCATACGGCAAAAGGTCGATTTTCACAGACTATGCTCCCTCACTTTCCTGCTCCGGCGCGCGCTTCCCGCCACTGGTGGGCGATTCTAGCATGGAGCGGGCGTTGCAAAGCGCTCCTGGAGTCCGTATAACTTCCGCGTCATTATTGAAAGGACACCAACGCCTGTGCCGAGCGAGGACCCGCGCTACTGGATCGGCTTCCAGCTGATCCCCAATATTGGCCCAGTCAGAACCCGGCAACTGGTCGAGCACTTCGGCTCGCCAGAGAACGCCTGGCGGGCATCCGAATCCGCCCTACGGGCGACCGGCCTCTCAGCCGACCTGGTTTCCGGTATCGTGCATGGCCGCGGTGGAATCGACCTGAACCGGGAAGTTGACAAGCTTGTCACTCACGGCGTTCAGGCCATTAGCGTTGACGACCCGGATTATCCGCGTTTGCTGAAGCATATTCCGGCGCCGCCAACGGTGCTGTATATGAAAGGAAGCTACGAGCCACTGGACGATCTGGCGATCGGAGTTGTCGGCACACGGCGCTCGACAACCTATGGCGCGGACATGACCCGCCAGATCGCAGGCGAGCTGGCGGGCGCGGCGGTGACGATTGTAAGTGGCCTGGCGAGGGGTATCGACACCTTCGCCCACGATGCCGCACTCAACGCCGGAGGCAGGACTTTGGCCATCTGCGGCTGCGGGCTGGACACCATTTACCCACCTCAGAATCGCAAACTGGCCGCCCGGATCGTTGAGCAGGGCGCTCTTATCAGCGAATACCCGCTAGGCGTGCCGCCGGATGGCCCGCATTTTCCCGCCCGCAACCGCATTATCAGTGGACTGTCGCGGGGAGTCCTGGTGGTCGAAGCACCCAGGCGTAGCGGCGCGCTGATCACCACGAATTTTGCACTGGACCAAGGCCGCGAGGTCTACGCGGTGCCTGGCTCGGCGCTCTTCAAAGTCAGCGAAGGTTGTCATGAACTCATCCGTGCGGGGGCCACTCTCGTTACATCAGCCAAGCATATTCTTGAAGAGTTGGATGTGCCAGCCAGCCAGTCCGCCGTTCAATCCCGGATGGTTCTTCCCGAGACCGACGCCGAAAAGATGCTGCTGGCGATCATCGGCGCCGAGCCACGCCACGTCAATGAGCTCAGCATGGACACTGGAATGCCCATCCATGAGGCAAATGGCACACTACTGACAATGGAGTTGAAGGGCTTAATCCGCCAATCTGGCGCGCAGCACTACGTTCGGGCATAGGGATGACGCGGCAGACCAAAGGCCTTCATCAGTCATCCTGAGGAACGAAGGATCTCTGATTAGCTGTACCTTGTGAATCGGGCCGAACCATAACTGGGGGCAACCAATGACAAGACCGTTCTATGCAATTGTGCCCGCGGGGGGCAGCGGTACCCGGCTCTGGCCGTTGAGCCGGTCCCGCCGGCCCAAGTTCCTGCTGCCGTTACCGGGTCCGCGCACCATGATCCAGGAGACGCTTCACCGGCTTTCCCCGGTGTGTAGTGACACCAACATGTTCGTTATCACCGGGGTTGCCCACGCAACATCAATAGCCCGGCAACTTCCAGCACTTGAAGAGGATCAGATCGTCATCGAGCCAATGGCGCGCGGCACCGGTCCCGCGATCGGACTCGGAGTAGCCCTCGCCGAACGCCGCGATCCGGATGCAATCGTCGGCTCTTTTGCTGCCGATCATTATGTTGAGCGTCCAGACGCATTTGTTGACACCGTCCGAGCCGCGATTGAAGTTGCCGAACAGGACTACCTGGTCACTATCGGTATTCAACCTACCTTCGCCGAAACCGGCTATGGTTATATCTGCGCGGGAGACGAGCTCGGTTGCTATTACAACATCACCTCATCACGCGTGGAAGAGTTCAAAGAGAAGCCGGATCTGGCCACCGCCGAGCGCTACGTAGCCAGCGGGCAATATCTCTGGAATGCCAGCATGTTCGTCTGGAAGGCCAGCTTCTTCATGCATGAGATGCGCCGGCTGTTGCCAGACGTTGCAACCGCCCTCACCACCATTGTTGACGACTGGGACACTCCCCGGCGCGAGCAAACGCTCGCGGAAATCTGGCCAACGATCGAAGACGTGACCATCGATCACGGTATCCTGGAACGCTCAAATCATGTTGCAGTGGTTCCTGGTTCGTTCGGCTGGAGTGACCTGGGTGACTGGCATGGGGTCGGCAAGATCATCCAGAACGGGAATGCTAACGGCAGTGAGAATGTTGTAATAGATACGCACCTTCTCGCCACAGACGCCAGGAATCTCGTTATTTTCGGCAACGGCCGGCCGATCGCAGTTGTCGGGCTGGATGATATCGTCGTCGTTGACACCGATGACGCGTTGCTGGTTTGCAATCGTTCACACGCCCAACAGGTCAAGTCAATCGTTGATCTGCTCAAGCAACGCGGTTCGACAGAATTGATATAGTGGTAGAAGCCCAACGATAAGAACGTAATCTCCGCCGCTTTTCAGTAGTGAGTAGCACATACTATATGGTGAATTCGGAAACTCCGGAATCGAATAGAATTGATGCTGTAGCAACCAAAAAGGCTCCAGCAAAGAGAGCCACAACCAAGAAGGCGACGGCCAAAAAGGGGACCACCACGCGCAAGAAGAGCGCGGCCAAGACTCGTGCCCCCAGCGGGAAACTGGTTATCGTCGAGTCACCCGCCAAGGCGCGCACGCTCGAACGCTATCTTGGACGGGGCTACTCTGTGGCCGCCTCGATGGGTCACGTCCGTGATCTGCCCAAGAGCACGATGGGTATTGAGGTTGACGGTGATTTTGCGCCGAAATACTTGATTCCGCGCGATAAGCGCAAGACGGTCAATGACCTCAAAGAAAAGGTGCAGGGCGCCCGCGAGATCATTCTCGCGACAGACCCTGATCGTGAGGGCGAAGCCATTGCCTGGCATCTCATCGCCGCAACCGATCCCACTGGCGAGAAGACGGTCAGCCGGGTTGTCTTCCATGAGGTCACGCCGGACGCCGTGAAAGCGGCCATGGAACATCCGCGCCAGATTGACATGCGCCTTGTCGATGCGCAGCAGGCCCGCCGTGTTCTTGACCGGCTGGTGGGCTATTCGATCTCGCCGCTGCTCTGGAAAAAGGTCAAGCGCG
This sequence comes from Chloroflexia bacterium, assembly GCA_013696045.1. Classification (GTDB taxonomy): domain Bacteria; phylum Chloroflexota; class Chloroflexia; order Thermomicrobiales; family CFX8; genus JACCZH01. The sequence continues at coordinate 12,228 of JACCZH010000247.1, read as the reverse complement.
GACTTTCGGCCGGCCGGGTGCAATCTATTGCGCTGCGGCTGATCGTCGAGCGCGAGCGCGAGATCCTGGATTTCGTCACCCGCGAATACTGGACCCTCGACGCCGAGCTGAACAAGCAGGGCGCGACCAACGGCAAGAAGAAGCAAGGATTCCTCTCACGGCTGCACCGTATCGAAGGCGCGGCGGCAGAGTTGCCGGACGAAGAAACCACCCAGCTTGTCCAGAATAATCTCGAAGGCGCAACCTATGTGGTTTCCGAGGTGCGGACGCGCGAAACGCAACGCCGCCCCGCCGCTCCGTTCATTACCAACACCTTGCAGCAGGAAGCGTCGCGCAAGCTGAACTTTCAGGTGCGCCGGACCATGCAGCTCGCCCAGCAGCTCTATGAGGGCGTTGAGCTCGGCGCGGAGGGCAGCCAGGGTCTGATCACCTATATGCGAACCGACTCGACCAATGTCTCGGCTCTGGCCCAAGGGCAGGCTCGGGACACAATCGCCGCGACCTACGGTCCGGAGTACGTGCCGGAGAAGTCTCCGGTGTATCGTCGCAAGTCCAAAGGCGCGCAAGAGGCCCACGAGGCCATCCGCCCGTCTGACCCGCGGCGGCATCCGGATAGCCTGAAGGCGTACCTCAGCCAGCCGCAGCTACGGCTGTATCGCTTGATCTGGCAGCGCTTTATCGCCAGCCAGATGCGGAACGCGATCTTTGACAGCACCTCGGTGGACATCGAAGCTGGTCCAGAGACCGGCAGTAAACCGTATCTCTTCCGCTCCACGGGCTCGGTCATGAAATTTCGTGGCTTTATCGCCGTCTACCGCGAAGGGCGCGATGATGACGAGGTTGACGAGATGGACCGCGACGAGCTGCCGTTGCTCGTAAAAGGCGAGGGGCTTAATCTGGTTCAGCTTCTGCCCGAACAACACTTTACCCAGCCGCCGCCACGCTTCAGTGAGGCGACGCTGGTAAAGAGCCTGGAAGAAAACGGTATTGGCCGGCCGAGCACCTACGCGCCGACCATCGCCACGCTGGTGGCCCGTAACTATGTCTCGAACGAACAGCGCCGCCTGCTGCCGACCGAGCTGGGCTTTGTCATCAACGACATCCTGGTCGAGCACTTCCCATCCATCGTCGACACAGCCTTCACCTCCAATATGGAGGAAGAGCTGGACGAGATCGCTTCGGGAGACCGGGAGTGGATTCCGGTCATCCGCGAGTTCTATACCCCGTTCTCGGCGACGATCGCACGCGCCGAGCAGACCATGGAACGGGTACAGATTCGTGACGAGCCGACCGACGAGGTCTGCGAGCTATGTGAACGGCCCATGGTCATCAAGCTCGGCCGTTATGGACGTTTCCTGGCCTGCACCGGCTTCCCGGAGTGCCGCAACGCCAAACCGTTGCTCACCAAGGTGGGTATTCCCTGTCCGACGTGTGGCGAGGGCGAGGTCGTGGAGCGCCGCTCGAAGAAGGGCCGCGTCTTCTACGGGTGCAGCCGCTATCCCGATTGCGATTTCGTCTCCTGGGCGAAGCCGGTGGCCAAGAAGTGCCCGGAATGCGGTGGAGTTATGGCGATCGCCAACCGCGCGGGAGACCAGGTGCAATGCATCAGCTGCAAACATCGTGAAGCGTATACCGCCGACGAAGCAGTGGCGGAGCCTGTCCCTGCAGCGTAGGTGATTGCCAGGACAACCCGTCATCCCTCGTGCCTCGGGATGACAATCAAAGTTGGTACACTTCCCGGTTGGCGCGATGCGCCGGCCGGGTATGTTTTTGCCCACATCGACCTTCACACAGGAGACGGCGCCATCATCCACTCCAGATCAACACCGCATCTCGCTGACGCTCGCTGGCACGCTACAACGGTGCTCGGCGTGTGCCGCGACGGCAAGGTCGCCATCGCAGCCGACGGGCAAGTGACCTTTGGAGACATGGTCGTCAAGCACGGCGCGCGCAAGATTCGCGTGCTGCACGAGGGCCAGGTGCTGGCTGGTTTTGCGGGAGCAGCCGCCGACGCGCTCACTTTGTTTGAGAAATTTGAAGCTCAGCTCGTCACCTGGAAGGGCGATCTACGCAAAGCCGCTGTCGAGCTCGCCAAGGAGTGGCGTATCGACCGCGAGCTGCGCCGGCTGGAAGCCCAGCTGATCGTCGCCAACGAGCATGACATCTTGATCCTTTCCGGCGAGGGTGATGTGCTGCAACCCGACGACGGTATCGCATCCATCGGCTCAGGCTCACCTTACGCAACTGCCGCCGCGCGCGCCCTGGCTGGCCACACGACGATGACACCAATCGAGATCGTCAAGGAAGCCATGCGCATCTCGAGCGAGCTCTGCATCTTCACCAACGAGCACATCACCATCTTCTCCCTTCCAAACGATAATGACACCAAAGGCGGTGTCGAAGAATGAAGGCATTAACACCACGGGAGCTTGTCAAAGAACTAGATTGCTCGATTATCGGTCAGGAACGCGCCAAGCGTGACCTTGCGGTCGCTATCCGCAACCGCTGGAGGAGCCAGCAGGCTCGGCTATGCTCAGAGGAAGACATCGCTGGCCACCGGTATCTGCTAACCGGACCGAGGGGTGCCGGGAAGAGCGCGCTCGTCCGCCGCGCCGCGCAAGCCATCGACGCACCGTACGCGCACGTCAGCGCTCTGAGGCTCGCCGGACCGGGCGCGCAAGAGAAGGCTGCCGGGGAGCTTCTCGAGTCGCTCATCGAAAGCGTTCGACCACGGGTTGCGTCCCAGGAGACGGCAGTCGCCAACGTCCGTATGTCCGCCATTATCTCCATCGACGACATCGACCGCCTCTTTCCATCTGGCCTTTCCGAAGATAATCGTGACGAACGGTTGGAAGCTGCACAGCAAGCGTTTTACCGCCTGTTAAGCGCTCCGGCGGTCCACACTCGCCACGGCGAGATCCCAACAGCCAATGTACTCATCGTCGCCGCCAGCCAGACTCCGGCTAGCCGGTTGGCCGACCAGTGGCCCGACTTGCAGGCGCTCTTTCCGCGCCGGATCGAGCTCGACAACCTGACTGATGACGACCTGCTGCATATCCTCTCGAATGGAATGTCGTCTCCAGTTCAGCACTATATTGCCCTCATGGCGTCCGAGGGGCTAACGCTGCATTTCGCTCCAGAAGGACTGGAGGCCATTGCCTTCGAAGCCGGAGAGCAGAACCGCAAGTCGGAAGACATTGGCGCGCGCCGGTTGGCCATGGTTATCGAAGGGGTGCTGGACGAGCTGCTATTTGATCCCGCCGGCGCGGCGCAGACGGACGTGATGATTGACGCCGGGTATGTAGCTGCCCGGATAACGGTTGATGGTGATGATGACGACCTTGCCGATTTCATTCTGTAATCCGGCCACCAGCTATTCCGTAGAGGAGGGCCCTGTGCCCTCCTGCGGCCAGGCTGAATCACTTGACAGGGGAAACCGGGAGGGCACAGGGCCCTCCCTTACAAGCGTAGTCTGGACGGAGGTGGGTGATGAGTAGACAAGCTCCCCGGCCACCTTCCATCCAATTCACGCCCCGTGACGAGCAAGACATTTTGCTCAGCGTCATCGTGCCCGTGTACAACGAAGAGCGCACAATCGCGGCCATTCTGGATCAAGTTCGCGCGATACCAATTCCCAAGGAAATCATCGTCGTCGACGACTTCTCAACCGACGGTACCCGAAGCGTCCTAACATCCGAGGTCGAAGCGGAGGGCACTCGCGTCTTCTTGCACTCCAGTAACCTCGGTAAGGGCGGCGCGGTTCGCACGGGATTGCAGCACGTACAGGGCGATGTCGTCATCATCCAGGACGCCGACCTGGAGTACGACCCACGCGACTTCCACGCCCTCCTGAAACCTATTCTTGAAGGGCGTTCCAAGGCCGTGTACGGCTCGCGTTTTCTCGGCGAGCACAAGGCAATGTACTTCTGGCACTCGCTTGGCAACAAGTTTCTAACGCTGGTTACCAACATCCTGTTCGACACCACACTGAGCGACATGGAAACCTGTTACAAAGTGTTCACGCGCGACATTGCCGACGGACTCGACATCAGGCAAATGCGCTGGGGCATTGATCCTGAAATCACGGCCAAGATCCTGAGGCAAGGTGTGCGTATCTATGAGGTGCCGATCTCGTATAACGGCCGCGAGTTCTGGGAGGGCAAGAAGATCTCCTGGACCGACGGTTTCGTTATCCTGTGGACATTGCTGCGTTACCGCGTCGCTCGCTGATTGACTGTCCCGGACGGAGAGAGGTTCCGATCAATGACCGAGACCACCCTGGCTGTTGACCTCGGAGGAACCAACCTGCGCTGCTCGGTGGTTGACCGTAACGGAACGATCCGCGCCGAAGAGCGTGAGCTGACCGAATCCGAGCGGGGTGTTGACACAGTCATACAACGTATGGCCGATCTCATCGAGCGTGTCGCCTCGGATGCCGGCCTGGACACGGACACTCCGGTCGGCGTCGTCGCGCCCGGTCCACTCGATCCCAAAGCCGGTGTCGTGCGCTTCAGCCCCAACCTGGTGGGCTGGACCGATGTGCCGCTGCGTGACCGCCTGGGCAAGCTCACCGGCCGCACCGTCCACCTTGGAAACGACGCCAACGCCGCCGCGCTGGGGGAGTTCTACTTCGGGGCGGGTAAGCAGGCGCAGCACATGGTATACGTCGCGCTCGGCACCGGATTCGGTGGTGGAGTCATCAGCGGCGGCGTGCTCATCGACGGCGTGCACGGCCTCGGAGGCGAGCTTGGCCACACCTGCGTCAGCATGGACGGTCCACGCTGCACCTGTGGCTCCGCTGGATGCGTCGAGGCATATTGCTCTGGCTGGGCCATCGCCCGCGACGGTCAATCCCTGGTGCGTTCCGGACGTGGTGACGCCATTCGTAACGCCGCCAAAGATCCAGATGAAATCGACGCACGGGCAGTGTCCAGTGCCGCTGAAACCGGAGATGTCGCCGCAACCCAAATTCTGGAGCGGGCCGGCCAGGCGCTCGGCGCCGCGCTGGCGAACTATGCTAATATCTTCAACCCCGAGATGATCGTCATTGGCGGCGGGCTGGCCCGCATTGGCGACCTGCTACTCAAACCTGCCCACCACTCCTTCAAAGCCCACGCCATGCCTGATATCTGGGAATACGTGACCGTCACCGGTTCCAGCCTGGGCACAAAAACCGGCATCTATGGAGCCGCCGCCATCGTCTTCCACGGCGACGGTCTGAAATAGCTTCGTTCGTTTTCTCACAATTCATATCCTTTGCTTGACACTCATTTTCCAAAACTGTTATAGTGCGCCACGAGCGAATAGCATTGCCATTCACAGATTGGATCGTCCGATTCGGGTTAGCGACAACCCGGAACCCGGACGAGCAGCGACGTTAGCAACGCCGCCACCAGGCATAGGGACCGGGCTGTGTAGCCGATGAGCCGGATCACCGGTGATCGGCTTCTGCCTCGATTATCGATCGGTTTTCCGGTTGAGCGGTGCAGTAGAGAGACACGACCGCTGGCGGAGATGAGACGTAGTGTTTGTAGTTGCCACTCATGCAACTGCCGAAATTCGGGCGCCGCTAGACTGACATCACCTTCTTGCGGAGCAAGCGTCACGCCCAGAGAATGTGCCGGGGCACGGTACGAGGGAAGGAAACATCCGTAGTGATACGCTACATCGGTATCAGGATCCTCTGGTTCATTCCAACCGTTCTGTCGATTGCCGCCGTCGTATTTATCATCATGCAAGCCACACCCGGCAGCCCATTCACCTCCGGCGGAGCGAACATGCGGCCCGAGGACGTCGCGCGGATGGAGGAGCAATACGGTCTTGACCGGCCCATGATCGTCCAGTTTGGCAGCTATGTCTGGAACGCGGCCCGGGGAGACTTTGGCGAGTCGTATGCCCGCCGCCCCCAGAAGGTTGGTAACATTGTTGCCCGCACATTCCCGGTCTCCTTTCATCTTGGTGTTATGGGGCTCACCTTCGCAGCTATTGGCGGGCTCACCTTAGGCATCCTGGCCGCCGTCAACCAGAACGGCATCACCGATTATTTCAGCGTCACGCTTGCCATCCTCTTTTTCTCGGTCCCCAACTTTGTGCTCGGCATCCTCCTGTTATTACTCTTCGTATTCTGGATACCTGGTTGGACCGGGATCTCATTCTTCAATCTGGGCGGGTGGGACAGTCCCAAGGATTGGGTCTTGCCCACCATCGCGCTCGGGGCCGGCCCGCTGGCGATCATCGCCCGTTACACCCGCTCCAGCATGATCGATGTCATCCGCTCGGACTATGTCCGCACCGCCCGCGCCAAGGGTTTGGCCGAGCAGAAAGTGATCCTGAAGCATGTGCTCAAGAACGCTCTGATTCCGGTTATTACGCTGCTTGGCCCGCTACTGGCTGCGCTGGCCACCGGGTCGTTCTTTGTGGAGCAGATTTTCGCCGTGCCAGGCATGGGTAAGTTCTTTGTCACAAGTATGCAGGCCAAGGATCAGCCTATGATTCTCGGCGTGGTGCTGATCTACGGCGTCTTCCTGGCAATCATGAACCTGTTTGTAGACGTGTTGTACGGGATCATCGATCCACGCATACGCCTCAGCGGCGGCAGAGGAGATTAAGATGGCGGCGTCACAAGACTCAAATGCTGATCATGTCAGTCAGGCGCAGCTTCTCTCTGAGGCCGCTGAAGCTGCCCCAACCCGGCAGGCAAGCCTCTGGGGTGACGCATGGCGCAGGCTATTGCGCAACAAACTCGCGGTAATCGGCATGGTCATCGCCAGCATGCTCATCCTCATCGCGGTCTTTGCAGATGTCATCGCGCCCTACGGCTACGCTGAAACAGTCGCCGTGGATCTGCGGCTGACCAAGCCGTCGTGGAACTTTCCGATGGGCATTGACCAGAACGGCCGTGATGTCTTCAGCCGGGTTGTATATGGCGCTCGCGTGTCGCTGCTGGTTGGTGTCGCCGCGCAGCTCATCGTTCTCGCGATCGGTGTTCCGGTCGGCGCAATGGCCGGTTATTTCGGGGGTACGCTTGACACCGCGCTGATGCGCCTCGTGGACGTTGTCTACGCCATTCCTCAACTGCTGCTGGTGCTCCTGATCGTGAATATGCGTGGTCCCGGCATGTCAACCATCTTTCTAGCCATTGGCTTAACCGGATGGGTCACAATGGCGCGCCTTGTGCGCGGCCAGATGCTGTCAATTCGGGAACAGGAATACGTCAAGGCATCGCGCGTGTCGGGGGCGGGTCCTGGATACATCATCATGCGGCACATGCTACCCAACAGCATGACGCCGATCATCGTTGCCCTTACCTTCGGCATTCCCACTGCTATCTTTATCGAAGCGTCGCTTTCGTTCATTGGTGTCGGCATCCGGCCGCCCCAGCCAAGCTGGGGCCAGATGGTCGGAACCGGCCAGCAATACATCCGCGCCGTCCAGCATCTTATGCTCTTCCCCAGCATTGCAATTGCGTTGACCATGCTCGCGTTTACCTTCCTGGGGGACGGTCTGCGCGACGCGCTTGATGTGCGCCTGAACGATTAACCCGTCGTCACTCGTCTGGCGATATGGGGATGGAGGAGTAGTGGCTCGTAACGTCCTTGAGGTCAACAATCTCAAAACGCAGTTCTTCACTCGCGCCGGCATTGTCTACGCCGTTGATGGCGTGTCGTTCCATGTAGGTGAGGGCGAAACGCTCGGTATTGTGGGCGAATCCGGCTGCGGCAAGAGTGTCACGGCGACGTCTATCATGCGGCTCATTCCGCAACCACCGGGACGTATCGTTGATGGCGAGATTTTGCTCGACCATGGAACCGGTGTGGTTGATCTGGTCTCATCAAGCGAAAGCGAAATGCGCAGGATCAGAGGCAACCAGATCGCCATGATTTTCCAGGATCCCATGACATCACTCAACCCGGTCCTGACTGTTGGCGACCAGCTTACTGAGCCGCTTGTCCTGCATCTCGATCTGTCGAAACGCGAAGCGGAGCAACGCGCTATCGAGCTTCTGAAACGGGTAGGCATTCCGGCCGCTGAAGACCGGCTCGGCGCGTACCCGCATCAATTCTCGGGAGGTATGCGCCAGCGGGTCATGATCGCCATGGCACTGGCCTGCAACCCCAAACTCCTCATTGCCGACGAGCCGACCACCGCGCTGGACGTCACCATTCAGGCACAGATTCTCGATCTGATGATGCAGCTCAACCGCGATGTTGGCACAGCCATCGTGCTCATTACCCACGACCTGGGCGTGGTCGCAGAGGTTTGCGAGCGGGTGGTCGTTATGTATGCCGGCCAGATCGTCGAGAGTGGAACCGCCGACGCCATCTTCAACAGCCCGCAACACCCGTATACCATTGGCCTGCTGAACTCCGTGCCCCAGATTGGCGAACGGGTCAAAGAGGCGCTCATCCCGATTCCGGGGCTGCCGCCAGACCTTCTGGCGCCGCCGGTGGGTTGCCGTTTCCGTCCACGCTGCCGCTACCGGCAAGACAAATGTGAAGAATCACCCCCCCTGGGCGAGGTTGCGCCGGGCCAGATGGCCCGCTGCTGGTTCCCCCAGGGGAAGGGCGCGGTCGCGCCACCCGAGATCCCGGCGCAGGCTGATTAACAAGACAGAGGGTGGAGAAACACTTTGGTAATCGATACCAGCGTGCAGAATCAGATCGAGCAGAAGACTGGCAGCCCGGATAACATTCTTGAGGTGCGTAACCTTAAGAAGCATTTCCAGATTGGCGGCGGCTTCCTGGCGCGTGGCGGCGGGATGAACATTCGCGCCGTCGACGACATCTCCTTTGTGGTGCGCCGTGGCGAAACGTTCGGGCTGGTTGGCGAATCCGGTTGCGGCAAGACGACCCTGGGCCAGACCATCATCCGGCTCTACAACCCAACTGAAGGCAGCATCATCTTTAACGGCGCCGATATTTCAAAGCTCAACGCAAACGATCTGCGCAAGCATCGCCGGGCCATGCAGATGATCTTTCAGGATCCTTCCGCATCGCTTGATCCGCGCATGACCGTCGGGTCGATCATCTCGGAGCCACTCAATATCTATGGCATCGGCAGCCGCGAGGAACGCCAGGAAAGAGTGCGCGAGCTTCTGCGGGTCGTTGGCCTCAACAGCTACTTCACCAACCGCTATCCACATGAGTTTTCTGGTGGACAGCGCCAGCGCATCGGCATCGCCCGGTCGCTGGCGCTGAACCCGGACCTCGTCATCTGTGATGAGCCGGTTTCGGCACTGGACGTATCGGTTCAGGCTCAGGTACTCAACCTGCTGCGCCAGCTTCAGAACGACTTCAACCTGACCTACCTCTTCATCGCCCACAACCTGGCGGTCGTGGCGCACATCTCCGATCGGGTTGGCGTCATGTACCTCGGCAAGCTGGTGGAAGTCGGCGACGCCAAGGTCATCACCGAACAACCAAAGCACCCCTATACCCAGGCGCTCATCTCGGCAATTCCGGTGGCAAATCCAAACTTGCATCGCGACCGGATCATTCTTGAGGGTGACGTTCCCAGCCCGGCCAACCCACCCAGCGGGTGCCGTTTTCACCCTCGTTGTCCGGTTGCGCGCGCTGATTGTTCGGAAACCGAACCAGAGCTCAGGGAGCTTGCGCCCGATCATTGGGTTGCCTGCCACTATGCCGAATAATGCCAGCAAGCATCAGGGAACGTGGGCGGGCATATTGCAAATCAGCCGGGATTATGCTACATACAAGCATCACCTAAAGGCTCACGACACGCAGCCGCACATCTGCCGGGCGGAGGGTGGTCCCGGTAATGATGGGAATAAGCGGTACGCGAATATGCGCGAAGACACATCCATCCACGCAGGGGCTGTCCGGCGAGTGCTGGTTCCTTATGTGGAGCATCGATTGGGATACGCCCGGGGATTTGGAGGAGGTGGATACGACCGGAAGGCCGCCGTCATACGTATGCTGAGTACGTATCCGGACAACGACGGCTTTAATGTGCGTGCACTCCGCGAGTCTAGCTTGGGAGGAGGCCTGCTGAACGGATGACTTGAGTTGTGCGTGGTGGGTAAGTGAGTTTGCTTAAACGATCCAATCGGTTCTGATCCGCGCGGTAGTCGCATCAGGCACTACTGGCTGACATGCAACATACGGAAAGTACGTTGCAGATTGTGAACCACTGTAGGAGGAGACACACAAGAATGGTAACTATCGATCAGGAGCAAATCCGTCTACTGGAGAAGCGTCTGCGTGGCGCGGGTGTTGACAGGCGCACCTTCCTCAAGATTGCTGGCGCGGCCATGGCAGCCCCGGCGGCAGGTACGTTGCTCGCAGCTTGTGGCGGCGACGACGACGAGCCGGTAGCGACAGTACCAGCGGTAGCCGACGATCCGACCGAAGCGCCTGAAGAAACCGTAGAAGCCGAAGCCACTGAGCCCATGGCCGACGCGACTGAAGAACCGGACGCCACCGAGGACACCGGCGCCGCGACCGAAGAGCCGGATGCCACAGCGCCAGCAGCCGACGCAACTGCGTCGCCATCTGGTAGTGGTGGAATGGACACCGACCAGTTCTTCCTCGACTACGGTTACGACAACGACCCCTCAAGCCACGACTACAACGCCAACCTGTACTGTAACGGCGCGTCCAGCATATGGTCCGGCCTGATGACCTACGACGAAAACTTCGAGATCGTCCCTGACTGGGCCACTGAGTGGACACCGAACGACGACGGCACCATGTGGACATTCAACATACGACCGGACAATACGGGTTTCTCAAACGGTGACCCGGTTACCGCCGAGACTTTTGTCTACTCGTGGCAACGTTTGCTCACACCAGCTACCGCCGCCCCCTACGCGTCTATACTCTATGACATCCTCAACGCTGAGGAAATCAACCTCGAGGATGCCGATCCCACGACTCTCGGCGTGAGGGCGGTTGACGAATGGACACTGGAAGTCGACATGGTCGGGCCACGCGGCGTGTTCCCATCCATTGTTGCCTACCTGGCAGCGGTTCCCAGCCACCCGCCATCGGTTGAAGCCAACCCCGACACCTGGACCGACCCGAACGAAGTCGATGAAGTAGTCTCGAATGGCCCCTTCCGGCTCGTCGCATGGGAGCACGACACGGTTGTCGAGCTCGAAAAGAATGAGAACCACTGGAACGCGTCCGAGATTCAGCTTGAGCGCATCATCCAGCCGATCATTCCGGTCGAACAGGGTATGCTGCCCTACGAGGTAGGCGACCGCGACTGGGGCATCGTTCCTGGTCCAGACCTCACCCGCGTGAATGCTGACCCGCAACTCAGCGAAGAGCTGGTGCGCTACGTCTACCCGGGTGTATGGTTCTTGCTGCCGCAGGTAACAATCGCTCCATTTGACCAACTGGAAGTGCGGACCGCTGTTTCGCATGCCATCGACCGCGACCGGGTGGTTGAAGTCACCAACGGCCAGGGTCAGCCGATGACCAGTATGATGCCTCCGGGGCTCTTCGGGTTTTTCGACGACGAAGAGATCACCAGCATCCAGCCATTCGATCCCGACCTTGCCATGGCGGCGCTCGAAGGCACCGATTTTGAAGGTGGCCAGAACTGGCCGGAGATCGTGATGACCCTGCGCCAGGAAGCACACAACTCGCAGATCATGGCCGAGGACATGGCGGCACAGCTCCTCGATAATCTCGGTATGGACGTCCAGCTTAACGTCATGGAGCCGGTTTCCTTCCGCGCTTCACTGTGGGCAACCGAGTTGCAGCTGGTGTTTATCCGCTGGTTCTACGACTATCCGGATCCCAACAATGGCTACTTCGACATGTTCTACTCGCAGAAGGAGACGGGCAAGCGCCAGGCGTGGTCGAACGCCGAGTTCGACGACCTCACGATCGCGGGCAAGGAAGAGACCGATCCAGAAGCGCGGCTTGAGATCTATCGCCAGTGTGAGACGATCATCCAGGGAGACCGCGGCTATGTCCCGATCACCTACCGGGTGTCGTACTACCTGTTCAAGCCTTGGGTCATGGGCCTGCCGGTCAACCAGCAAGGTAACGTCGTGCCAAACGGCAACATGTACCTGCGCATGTTTGACTCGGTCTTCATCGAAGGCCGCGAAGTATAAGGCCGCCAGGCGTCTCAAACATTGGGATGACCAATCTGAAAACGGAGGGGGCCAATCGGCCTTCTCCGTTTTCATGTGAGGTAATTGGCTTCATTGTCTCGGTGCTTCCTCATCCAATTTCCGGCATTGGATGAAACCCT
>JACCZH010000240.1 GCA_013696045.1 Chloroflexia bacterium | reverse complement strand
ATCCATGAAAGTGAGGAGGTCAATATCACCCATTGCCTGCTGACCAAGCTGCGCGACGGCTGCCTGCTGCCGGGCACGAATCCTTAAGGTCGCCTCCGTGTGTTTCCGGTCGGTAATATCGATGCAGACACCTTGCCAGTGAAGTGGCTGTCCCGCCTCATCGCGGATAAGCGTTGCTTGATCGTACTGCCATTTCACCTGGCCATCCGCTGAAACGATTCGATATTCAACCTTCAGCGGCTCGCCGGACGCGGAACACGCCAGCATAACCGCCTCTACCCGCTCCCGATCGTCTGGATGTAGCATGTGCAGCCAGAGACCCGGGTCAGCAATAAGATCATCCGCGCTGAAATCATCCTGTAAGCCCATCTGAGGGCTCACATACATCATCACGCGCAGGTCGTCCGCCTGTGCCGTGTATGAAGCCGCCGGCACATGCTCAACGAGCGTTCGCAACCGCATCTCGGCCTGGCGCACGTCATGGTGCAGGAGCGCATTGTCGATCGCTGTTGCTGCCCGGCGGGCGAGCTCCATGGCCAGGTCAAGGTCCGAACCGGTATAGACGCGCCCGGATTCGCTGGCTACGAACGCCAGTGTGCCAATCGTCTGCTCCCGCGCGATCAGGGGCACAACCATCAGCGACGACATCCCCAGGTTTCGAAGAATGTCGATATGCTCAATCTGCTCGTTGTCCGTGTCCCACAGCCGACTGTTTATGTCACCATAGATCACCGGCTCGCCGGTGCGCAGCACCACGGGCACGCCCCACGCCCCGTTCATCTGCAGCCGGCCGTGGTCCTTGAGCTGTTGCGCCAGCTCTTGCCGCTCAGGATCGGCATGAGCCACCGCCAGCCGGCGAATCGACGAGTCACTCTCCAGCAGATGTACCATGCAGCAATCTGCCAGCCGGGGCACAGCCATCTGGGCCACCTGAGTCAATGTCGTCTCGTAATCAATGGATGACGAGAGCAGCTCGCTCGCTTCAGCCAGAAAACGCTGGTCCTCCTGCTCTCGCTTGCGCGCGGTAATGTCCGTCAATACCGCCATTGAGCCGCGGATTTGGCCATCCGCTGTCCGCAACGGAGCAATCGAGCTTGAGACATCGAGCACCACGCCATCCTTGCGTTGGCGATGCAGCTCAACGTCGGTCAAGTTCGTGGCGTCGTCAGCGAGACTGGCAACAATATCCAGAAACTGGGGCACGTCGGTTTCCGGGACGATCGGATTGAACCTGCCCAGCGCCTCGGCTCTGGTCCAGCCAAACATCTCCTCGGCGGCGGGATTCCATGCGGTTATGCGGTTGTCAATATCAAGGGCAATAATCGCCAGCGGCGCAGCCTGCGCCAGCATGTCAAGCGCCTGGTCGGCCTCGCTGCGCGCGTGTTCGGCCTCTACTCGCCGGGTAACGTCTTCGTGGGTGACGATCGCGCAGCGCGAATCTGCATAGTCGAGCGGAGCGGCCCGCAGCGAGAACCACTTCCAGTCCTCCTGGTAGTCGCCACGGTATTCAATGGCATATTCTTCTTGTGTTCCGCTGAGGACCGCCTGGATTCCAGACGTTACATCGTCTTCGCCTTGTTCCAGATACCAGTCACCCACCCTACCGCGCACCATCGGGGCATAGTGGCGCTCGGAATCCTCGCGCCAGGCACGGTTCACGGCAACGATCTGGCCACGTTCACTCAAGATGGCGATGTGTGCCGGCAGGGCATCAATGGTTGACTGAAAGAAGCGTTGCTGAGAACTCGCCGGCAAGGACTGTGTCCCATTGGCACGGGCCGGCGTCGTGACGGTGTCAGCCACGTGTTCCTCAGAGCCCAGACGCGGCGCGAGTTTATGGACCATATTGACCCTCATAACAAAAGCTGCGGTCTCAGGAAAATGTCGCTATGTAGACCAATACTAAGCCAACCAGCCGCTAACGACCGTGGCCTCTTCGTACTTACTTCCGACGTACACACAGACGCAGGTACTGGCCTGGATGACGTAACCTCCGGCGCAAAGGAGCATGGCTTGAC
>JACCZH010000211.1 GCA_013696045.1 Chloroflexia bacterium | reverse complement strand
TATCCAATCTCGCGAAACTCCTGAGGTCGCATGTCCAGCGGCGCGCTACGGGACAAGACCGGTTCCGTCGTTGGGATGGGCAGATCGCTCATTACCATTCCTTTTCTACTTCGCCGGTTTGATGTTCTGGTTGACGCTGAAGAGATTGGTTGGGTCATACTCCGTCTTGATCTCAACCAGACGGTCATAGTTGTCTCGATACGTGCTTCTGACCCGCTCCTGCCCCTCGCCTTCCATCATGAAATTCACGTAGCCGCCGGCCGCCGAGTGCGGGTGCAGCGCTTCCCAGTACGCGTTCATCCAGGCCATGTGCTGAGGCATCTTGCTGGGATCGGCATCGATCGCCACAATGTTGTGAACGAACTCCATGTCGCGGTAATTGAAGGCCGTCTCGTTCTTGCCGACGCGCTGGATCGCGCCTGACAGTGGGTAGAGGTGCATCGTCGATTGCAGCGAGGCGATCTTCGGTCCGTACTCCGCGTGAATGACGATCGCCTCGTCGGTCAGCTTCGGCACGTAGTCGGCTTTCCAGTAATGGTGCAGACCCGGCGCATAGATGGCGTCAAACAGGCTATTCAACGTGGGGTAGGGAATTGGCGCTAGCAGATCTAGTGCCGGAGGGCCAAACTCTCTGAGTGGCTTCACCACCTCCTCGCCCTTTTCCAGGGGACCGGAGTAGCAGGCGACGATAGCGACCATCGGTACCCAGTGCAGGTGTTCCGGAATGAACGGCGCGGGCGGCCCAAGATGGAAGCTGTAGAACGCGGACATCTCGTCTGGAGCCTGTCGGATGTATTCCAGATAGAAGCGCAGAGCCTCTTCAGCCATCTCGATCGGGTAGAAGATCGGCCCGCCCAGAACAGTGCTTACCGGATGGAGCTGGAACTCGAAGGTCGTCACGACGCCGAAGTTTCCACCGCCACCACGGATGGCCCAGAAGAGATCGGGGTCTCGCTCTTCGTTCACAGTGCGAAACTTTCCATCGGCGGTAACGATGTCGGCTGAGATCAGGTTGTCGCACGAGAGGCCATAGTGCCGCGACAGGTGACCGAATCCTCCTCCCAGGGTCAGCCCGGCCACGCCGGTCGTTGAGATGATGCCCGTCGGCGTCGCGAGTCCGAACGGGTGAGTTGCGTGATCGACATCGCCCCAGGTGCAACCCGCTTCTACCCGAGCGGTGCGGCGTTCTGTATCGACCCGGATGCCCTTCATGCGTGACAGGTCGATGACCAGTCCGTCATCGACCATTGCCAGCCCGGCGACGTTGTGACCGCCGCCACGAATGGCGAGCGGCAGGTTGTTCTCCCGAGCGAAGGTAACGGCACTGATGACATCGGCTACATTGGCGCAGCGCACGATCATCTCGGGACGCTTGTCAATCATGGCGTTGTAGATCGTGCGAGCCTCGTCGTACGACGGATCGATCGGGCGCACCAGTTCGCCTCGTAGTTGAGCCGCGAATGTGTCAACAGCGGCCGGATTTAATGCGGGGGCCATAGCCATGGTTCTTGTCCTTCTCCTGAAAACGGAAAACACTCGTTCACCTGCCAACTAGCGGCGTCCGGCAGCGGAAACACACCTCGTGCACCGTCGCTCTCCTTTCAACGTCGAGGTCGGGACGGCCATACTACGGGCCACGTTACGCACCGGCCGGCAACAGAGCGTCAACAAAACGTCAAGGTATCCGGTTCATCGCGAAGGCATCTTGTAGAATGGGCGAACAGCTATTGAGGGGCGACATGTCGTGACGGTGTTGGCGCGCTTGGAGATTTCACTCCTGGGAACCGTGCAGGTGACACGCGGTGGCCAGCCGGCCAGCGGCCTGGGCTATGACAAGGTGCGCGCACTTCTCGCATACGTGGCTATCGAAGCTGACCGTCCGCACCGGCGCGAGACCCTGGCCGGCTTGCTCTGGCCCGACCAGCCTCACGATAAAGCGCGCCACTCGTTGCGCCAGGCGCTTAACACGCTCCGCCGCGCTATCGGTGACCACGATGCGCAACCACCCATGCTTCTCATTGCCCGGGACATGGTGCAGCTCAATCCGGCGGCTGACGTGCGTTTGGATGCCACGCTGTTTGGCGCGCTACTGGACTCCGTCGAGGCGTGTGATGAGCGCGGAACCATGCTCTGCGCCGCATGTCTTGAGCACCTTGAAGAGGCCGTGCGGCTCTATCGTGGAGATTTCCTGGCTGGCTTCTCACTGGCCGATAGTCTGGAATTTGATGACTGGACGCTGCTGAAACGCGAACGGCTGCGCTCCCGCTTGCTCGATGCGTTGGACCGGCTTGGCGAGCATCACGAGCGCACCGGGACATACGAGCAGGCACAAGTTGCGGCCCTGCGGCAACTCGAGGTGGACTCCTGTCGCGAAGACGCACACCGGCGGCTGATGCGCGTCTTTCAGTTACGTGGTAATCGCGTGGCGGCGATCGCTCAGTTCGAGCGCTGCCGCGGCGTGTTGGCGGAGGAACTTGGCGTCGAGCCGGATGCTAAGACGCATGCGCTGTATGAAGAGATTCGTGCCGGTACGAATGGACGGCCGCGCGTCTCTCATTCCGTCACCC